>JAKAHE010000211.1 GCA_021815285.1 Nitrospirota bacterium | reverse complement strand
CGCATCTAAAAACGCCGTGTTTTTATCGTTTAACGCAATTGGTTGCGTCGCGGGAATTATCTCCGCATCTATCCTGAGCCCAAGCCCGGGAATCTCGGCGCATGACGGCGCCCCCGTCCCAGGCATGGGCAGGGAAATATTGAAAGCCGGGGTCTCCTGCGGGATATACACGAGAATTTCCCGGTAGCTTCTCTCCACCCGCACGCCGCCCGGAATGTCTATTCCCCGGCCCGTGGAGCCTTCTGATATTTCGCTTACGGCCTTCATGACATGTTCGTATGAAAGGCCGAGCGTATCTCCCTTTATTTCTTCCACCGAAAGCCTGACGACTCGCCGCTTTATAGCGTCGGGGAGTTTCCGGAAGCCGTCGAGTTCCAGCGCAATATATCCTGGGCCCGGCGAGTTTTTCACGCGTCGCGCAAGCCGTTCAATAGCCTCCCGTGCGCAGGTATCCAGGAATTCTTCGTCCGACCGCAGAAGCTCCGCCATTTTGACGAGCGTCTCCGTAATGCGCGGGTTGTATGATCTAAGCGTCGGCATAAGTTCCAGCCGGATGCGGTTTCTCAAGTATATCTTCTTCAAGTTTGACGGGTCGGAAACGCTTTCGATTTTTTTTTCCGAGAGATAGACCAGAATCTCTTCCCGCGATGCGTATATGAGCGGTCTGACAATCCGGGCAGCCCCATGAGGCCGGTCAACCGGCCTTATCGGCGGTATGGCGGCAAGGCCTTGCGTGCCGGAGCCGCGAATAATCCGCATAATAACCGTCTCCGCCTGGTCGTCGGCGGTATGGGCAACGGCGATTTTGTCTGCTTTTAAGGCCATGGCCGCCCGTTCAAAGAACTCGTATCGCGCCTCCCTTGCCTTGGCCTGCCTGTTTGCAGAGAACCCTTCAAGCCGTTTTTTAAGCCGGGCCTTCTCGGTATAGAACGGAAGGCCGAGGGCTCCGGCCATATTCTTTACGAACTCCGCCTCGGATGCGGACTCATCCCTGAAACCGTGGTCGAGATGAGCCACGGTGAGCGAGATGCCGAGTTCGTCTTTAAGCTCCAGGAGGCCGTGCAGCATAGCGACTGAGTCAGGGCCGCCGGAGACCGCCGCCGCTACCGTATCGCCCGGCTCGAACATCCTATGCTCGCGGCAGCAATTCCTGATTATTGCGATTAGACCTGTAGACAGGCGTCGGATATTTTCAGACATATGAAAAAACCCTCCCGCCGGGAGGGTTTTGTTTATGGTGGCGGTGCAGGGATTTGAACCCCGGACACTGCGGATATGAGCCGCATGCTCTAACCACCTGAGCTACACCGCCCTGAAAGGATGATAATTTAGCCTAAAACGCCCCGGCTTGTCAATAAGAACTTTTCTGCCAGTGGCGCTTGACTTATGCGTCTTTTTAGAAAATAATAATTAAATGCGGCCATGGCCTGACACGGGGGGGATATGAGCGCAACGGGATTGGAGAAGAGGTCCGGTTTCAGGAGAAGCTCTCCGGGCCGCGTTATTACGATTACGCCTGTTATGGACGCCGGTAGACAGTTTTTCGGGCATGCCCAGAACATCAGCCGCACCGGTATGCTTATCCACACCTACATGCCTATAGCAGAGGGGGACGAACTGGATATGGAATTTACCCTGCCGGGGACCGAATCTGCAATCAAATGCCGGGTAAGGGTTGTATGGACCGGCAGTTTCAAGAGGGGAGTGGGAAGGGTAAGCAGGGGCGGGATACAGTTCCTGGACCTGGCCCCCGCCATTATGAGCCGGATAGACCGTTGGGCCAACGGAGAGATAAAATAAACAATAACTTGCCTTGTCAGTCCTTCTCAAGCAGCGTGACAAACGTGTTGTGGTGGTCTTCCTCTTCAGCGAGGATGTCTTCAAAAAGCTTTTTGGTTACGATATCCCCTTCCTTTTCGGCCAGGCTGACAATCTCATTGTAAAGCTTTATCGCGCCTTCTTCCGCCTTCCTGTCGAGGGTAAGCATTTCTTTCGTGCCGGTTCCCACTTCAATGGACGTGGGCTTGGTAGTAGGAACTCCGCCAAGGTAATCGAGCCTCTCCGCAATCTTTTCGGCGTGCTTCATCTCCGCTATAGAGATTTTTTTAACCACTCCGCCGACGGATTCGGAATTTATGCCTCGAATGACGACGTGCTGCCACATGTATTGTATACTTACCTGTAATTCCCGAGCGATAGCGTCGTTCAGCATTCCCATCAGCTTTTTGCTTGCCATGATTTTCCTCCGGAAAGTGAAATAAGGGTGTTTTTAAAGAGATAGCGCAGCATGGCCGCATTGTCAAGGAAAACTGGGATTTTTTATTGGGAAATTCCGTCGAAAACCGGTTCCGGCAGGGGGATTTCAGGCGCGTTTTGCGCGCCTTGTGCGCTCTATAATTCTGTAAATCGTGCTCCCTGTGAACGCCCCGAATATCATCCCGGCGGCGGCGCAGGATATGGCGATAAAGGTGTTAAGAAAGAACTTTTCCATCAGGGGTGAGCGCATGGCCGCTTCCCCCGTAACGAAGCCGAAGCCAAGGTAGAACCCCCCTATGAGGCCTGCGAGGCCGAATGCCGACGCAAAAAACAGCACCCAGCGCCGAAGGGACGGGTCGAGCTTGTTCCTTTTACCTATGTCGCAGGCCCTCTGCATTTTATAAGTTCTGCTTTTTCCTGGCCTGCGCGCGAAGCGCCGTAAGGGCGACAGCCGCGGTCAGGAACGCGAAGACGGCGACTCCCTGGGAGGTGGAGAGGTCGAAGCCGCCCATCTGGATAAAACCGCGCTCCACGTCTCCCCGGTAGTTTTCGATTATGAAACGGATGACGCTGTATGACATGACGTATATCCAGAAGAGCTGGCCGTCGAACTTTATTTTCTTTCTGAATGCCCATAGCACGGCGAACAGGATGAACATGCTGAAGGACTCGTAGAGCTGGGTAGGGTGAAGCGGCACTCCGGGAATGGCGAGCGTCCCCGGCGCGGTGAAGGTAACGGCCCAGGGGACGTTTGTCGGGAGGCCGTAGCAGCAGCCCGCCGAGAAGCAGCCCAGGCGCCCGATGGCCTGGCCGAGCGCTATGGACGGCGCGAGCGCGTCCCCAACCTTCCAGACAGGCATCCGATGTCTTTTGAGATACCATATCCCGGCGAACAGCGCGCCGATAAACCCGCCGTAAAAGGCAAGGCCGCCTTTCCATATCTTTATTATCTCAAGCGGGTGCTGAAAGAAGTATTTGTGCTCAACGGCGACCTGGAAAAGCCG
>JAKAHE010000210.1 GCA_021815285.1 Nitrospirota bacterium | reverse complement strand
TTTATCATCTCCATGTCCATGAGCGCGCGGCGCCTGTCCCATTTCTGCGGGACAAGGTCTGTAAAAAGCCTTCGCTTGCCCGGGAAGCCCCTGCCCGCAGGGTCCGCCCCGATTCTCTTCCCGGCCCCGGAAGCGATGCACATTATCGCGCCCCTGTCTCCCTCGGTCATGTTTATCGCAACATCGAATCTTGCGCGGCGAAGAGTTTTGAGCAGTCTCAAGTCCTCAAGAATGCCGCTCCCTTTTTTAAACGGAATTACCTTTGACACGCATGGATTGAAGGACAGCATATCCTCCATCCCCTGCGGGATTACCGTTGTTATTTCAGCATCGGGATAACAATCTTTCACCGCGCGGAGCATCGGGGTCATCATCAGGACGTCCCCGATATGCCGCAGTTTTATAACCAGAATCCGCATCTCTGTTTATCTCAAACCAATCACGATGAGCTTAGCGTATTTCGAGAACGTATAATACGAGTAAAGACCGGCGAGCAGAAGGCCGTGTATGCCGTCCAGGAAGCCGCGCTTTAATAAATACATTCTGATGAAAGTAATATGCGGCCTTAAGAGCAGGTCTGAAATTCCGGCTTTGCGTCCCTCCTTGCGCATCTCCTGTGCGGCGAGGGTGGAATATTTATCCGCCCGGGCTAGGTAATCCGAGACGCTGTCGTATGTATAATGGAGCATCGGGTTTTTCCGGTATCCCGGCTCTCCGTCCAGTTCAACCGCCTCATGCACGGCCCGCTCTTTAAACCTCCCGCGCCTCCTGTCGAAAAGGCGAATCGAATAATCCGGATACCAGCCCCCGTGTCTTATCTCCCTGCCCATGAAGTGATTCCTTCGCGGGCAGCAATAGCCTGGCCTGTCAGGCCCGGCCTCGGTAAGTTTCTTTATCTCTTCTGCCAGGCCAGGCGTTATACGTTCGTCCGCGTCGATGACAAACACCCAATCGTTCCTTGCCAGTTCCACAGCACGCTGTTTCTGGCCTGAGAAACCGCGCCACTCCTCCTGAAATACCCTGTCCGTAAATTCCCTGCAAATATCGACCGTGACGTCCGTGCTGAAGGAGTCCAGCACGACTATCTCATCCGCGAAAGACGCGCTGGAAAGCGCATCACGTATATTCTTCTCCTCGTTTTTCGTGATGACGACGACGGAAACGGCGGCCATTACGCAAGCTTCTCCGCCTCGTCAATCAGCATGACAGGTATGTCGTCTCTTATGGGATATTTAAGCTTGCAGGCGTCGCATATAAGCCCGTCGCCGCTTTCAGTCATGCGTATATCGCCCTTGCACTTGGGACACGCGAGTATTTCCAGGAGCTCCCTGCTTATCATATTTTCTCCTCCAGCATCTCTTCCGCCGCGCGGAATACGTCTTCAACTGTAATATCCTTCATGCACGTCATGTTATTTTTCTCAGGGCATTCCCTTTTGAGACAGGGAGAACAGGCCGCGCCGGATGTAATTACCCTGTGGCCGCGCCCATACGGGCCTGTGCGCCCGGAAATCGTCGGGCCGAATATCGCCAGGACTTCCGTCCCCATGGCCGCCGCGATATGCATCGGGCCGGAGTCGTTTGTTATCATCAGCCTCGCCCTGCCGAGAAGCGCCGCAAGCCCCTTAAGAGACGTTTTCCCGAATGCGAGGCTTTCCACGCCAACGATGTCTTCCCGCCCGGACATCACGCCCGCCTCATTCGCGCTCCCGATGAAAATATATTTCAACCCTCTGCGCTCCTTAAGCATAACGGCAAGGCGGCTGAACTTCTCCGCATCCCAGCGCTTCGTTATCCATCTCGCAGACGGCGCGATTGCCGCGAATTCCTCGCCTTCATCTATGCCCGCGTTTTCCAATATTCGCCCGGCCTCGGCCAAATCGGCAGGGCCTGTCGCAATATTAAACTGCGGCGTACGGGGCGGCGCAATTCCAAGGGCGCCAAGCGTAAGAAGGTATCTGTCCACGGCGTGCATCTCCAGGCTTGGCACCCGGATTTTCTCGTTGTAAAAAAGACCCGCGCCCTCGCGCGCATTTTTAAAACCTATCTTTGTCCCGGCCCTGCACGCAAGCGTCATAAGACCGCTCCTTAGCAGGCCCTGGAGGTCTATCACGGCATCATACTTTTCTGCCCGCAATGCCCTTGCAAACCGCGATATTTCCCGGAATCCTCCCCTCTGTCTGTCTAAGGCGATGATATTGGTTATCGACGGATGTACGGCAAGCAAAGGCTCGTACGCCTTGAAAACCGCCCAGTCGATATTAATTTCCGGCGCGGCTTCCTTAAGCGCGTTTGCGACCGGCAGGGCGTGTATAATATCCCCCAGAGAGCTCGGCTTTATTATCAGGACTTTTTTAAGTCTTCGATTATCCAATCAGCCGCCTCCGGCAGGCTCGCCGAGACCATATCCGGCGCTATCCCTTTCTCCTGTAGCAGCGATTGTTCCTCGTTGCCGAAACCGGTGAGGACGAGTACCGTCTTCCCGCCAGCGTTTTTGCCGAGCTCTATGTCCGTGGCCTTGTCTCCCACGAAATACGACAAAGACAGGTCGATGCCGAATTTCTCGGACGCGCTTACGGCCATTCCGGTCTTCGGCTTTCTGCACTCGCACTCTCGTATCTCGCCATGATGCGGGTGATGCGGGCAGAAGTAATAGGCATCGATTTTCGCCCCCTTCGCCTCAAGGAGGTTTGCAAGCCTGCGGTTAACCTTGTGCAGGTCGCCCTCAGTAAAAAGCCCCCTCGCCACGCCGGACTGGTTGCTGACGACTATAAGCCTGAAACCGGCTTCCCCGAGTCTTACTAGAGCCTCCGCCGCACCGTGAATCAGGCAGACCTTATCCGGGTCGAAGAGGTATCCAATCTCCTCGTTTATCGTCCCGTCCCTGTCTAAGAATACCGCGCGCTCAGGCATTCTTCGAAATCATCTCCTCCGCCGCCTTGAACACCTTTCCAATGCTTACGCGCTCAAGGCAGGCATAGTGCTTATACGGGCAAGTCCTTTTAAAACATGGGCTGCACGTAACCGGCTCTCTGACGACGACGGATTTTTTATTGAAAGGCCCTGTCGCCGCCGGGTCTGTCGAACCGAAAACGGCCACCGTCGGAACGTCAAGCGCGGCAGCGATATGCATCGGGCCGGAGTCGTTCGTAATGAAAACGGAACATGTTTTAATCAGCGCCATAAGCTCCCGGAGGCTCGTCTTTCCCGCAAGATTTACAGCGTGCTCATGCATGGAAGCCTGGACGACGCTGGCTGTATCA
>JAKAHE010000032.1 GCA_021815285.1 Nitrospirota bacterium | reverse complement strand
CCTTTATGGCGACGTTTGCTGCGATATTCAGGACGAAGGCTGTCTTGTCCATCGACGGACGCCCGGCGACGATTACGAGGTCGGAGGGCTGAAGCCCCGCCGTCATCTCGTCGAGTTCCCTGAAGCCCGTCGGGACGCCGGTAATCATCTCCTTGCGGTCGTAGAGGCGCTCAATCAACTCGAAGCTGTCCTTTATGACCGCTTTTATGCCGAAGAAGGAGGGTTTTATCTTTTTCTCGGCGATCTCGAATATCGTCTTCTCCGCGTCGTCCAGGAACTCGTCCACGTTCTTGGTGTCTTCGTAGCCCCTGCTGACGATGGAGGTAGCGGAGTTTATCAGGTTTCTCAGGATGGACTTCTCGCGGACAATCTTGCAGTGGTAGCGGATGTTCGCTGCGTTCGGGACAGAGGAGAGCAGGCCGGATATGTATGAAAGGCCGCCCGCTTTATCAAGCTCTTCCTTTTTCCGCAGGAGTTCCGGGAGCGTAATCAGGTCTATCGCTTCGCCCTTGTCTGCGAGCTCTATCATGGCGAGCAGTATCTTCCTGTGCGCCTCCTTGTAGAAGTCGTCGGGCATGACGAGTTCGAGGGCCTTGTCTATTGAGGTATTCTCAAGCATTATCGCGCCGAGTATGGACTGCTCGGCGTCAAGGTTCTGCGGGGGCTTTCTTAAAAGCAGGCTCTCTTCGACGGACATGGAACGCTCCAGGAATAAGAAGGCAGGTTAATAATCGAGGGAATTTTAGCATGAGAAAAGAGTAAAGACAAACGAAAAAACCCGCCCATCAAGAGCGGGTTTTTATATATTCCGGGCCGATGGCCCTTTACTCTTCTTTCTTCTCCACCTTTACCGTAACGCTGGCCGTGACGCCGCCGGGGAGCTTGACTGCGGCCTTGTATTCGCCGAGCCTCTTTATAGGTTCGTCGAGATGTATCTTGCGCCTGTCAACTTCTATTCCCTGTTCGGCCAACGCGCCGGCGATTTCCATTGACGTAACGGAGCCGAAGAGCTTGTCCTCTTCGCCCGCCGCATGGAAGAGCGTAACGACGGACTGGTCCAGTTTCTGGGCGAGGGTGGCGGATTCTTTCTGGACTTTCTTTATCTTGTCCGCAACAAGGCGTTTTGCGTGTTCGAGCTGCTTTATGTTCCTGTCCGTGGCCTCTACGGCCAGGCTCCTTGGAATCAGGTAGTTCCTGGCATAGCCGCGCTTCACTTCCACCACCTGGCCCATAAGTCCAAGTTTTTCGACGTCTTCTTTTAATATTACCTGCATGATATTCGACTGCTCCTTTCGGGATTTATTTATTGAAAGATAGTAATATTACAGCAGGATAATACGGCTGTCAAGAATAAAGCGAAAACCCTTGACAACACACGGGGCTTAAAGTAGAATTTCAAAATCTTTTTTGCCGGTGTAGCTCAGTTGGTAGAGCAAGCGATTCGTAATCGCTAGGTCGCGGGTTCGAGTCCCATCACCGGCTCCAGAAAACCAGGGCGGACGCAAAAAGAATCGGCTATTATGCCGTTGGCGCGTCCGCCCTTTTCTCCGCCGCCCGTCATTGTTTCTTGTAGCCGCCCCATTTATTGGGCGGTTTAAATTCCACGGTTTAAAATAAAAAGCTAGAAAAAAAACGCCCCTGTATTTATCCTGATTGAGTGAAAAAAGAGATACTTTCAGGCAACGAGGCCATCGCGCGGGGGTTTGTGGACGCGGGCGGGAGGTTTGCGGCGTCATATCCCGGCACGCCGGGCACAGAGGCGCTCGAGGAGCTTTGCCGGTTCCCCGGCATTCACGCGGAGTGGTCCATAAACGAGAAGGCGGCGCTGGAAGCGGCTGTCGGAGCCTCGCTCTCGGGCATCCGCTCGATGGCGTCCATGAAGCATGTCGGGGTTAACGCCGCCGCTGACCCGCTTATGACGGCCTCATATGTCGGCGTAAACGCAGGCCTTGTCCTGATGGCGGCTGACGATCCGGGCATGTTCAGTTCCCAGAACGAGCAGGATACCCGCCATTTCGCGCGCATGGCGAAGATCCCGTGTATAGAGCCGTCGGACTCCCAGGAGGCGATGGACTTCACAAGACTCGCGCTTGAGCTTTCCGAGCAGTTCGACACCCCCGTAATCCTCAGGACTACCACGAGAATCTCCCATTCGAGAAGCGTTGTTACTTTCTTTTCGCGTGAAAAGAAAGTAACCAAAGAAAAGCGGGTCATGCAAATAAACATCCCGAAATACGTTATGCTCCCGGCATATGCGCGGGAGCGGCACAAAGTGATTGAAAAACGCTTGCAAAAGCTTGAAAAGTGGGCTGAGAAAGCGTCCATAAATCAAATCATCCAAGGTGACGGCGGTCCGAGGCCGGTCTACCGGCAGCCGGTAGACCGGCTTGGCATTATCGCCTCCGGCGTCTCGTTCCAGTACGCGCGCGCGGCGTTTCCGGATGCCAGGATACTCAAGCTCGGCATGACGTGGCCGCTCCCGGAACAGATGATAAGGGAGTTCGCAGACAGCGTGGAGAAGCTGGCGATAGTCGAGGAGCTCGATCCGTTCATCGAGGATGCGGTGCGCGCAATGGGAGTGCGGGTGGACTTCGGCAAGAACGTCCTGCCGCTGACGGGCGAGCTTACTCCTGGCATGGTCTTCGGGGCGATTTCCGGGCGGCGCGAAAACGAATCAAAAACCCCCGTCGCGGGCATTCCCGATAGGCCTCCGAACCTGTGTCCGGGATGCTCCCACAGGGGTCTTTTTGTCGTGCTTTCGAAGCTAAAGACCTTTGTTTCCGGGGACATAGGCTGCTATACGCTCGGCGCGCTGGAACCGTTTTCAGCCATCCATTCCGTCCTGTGCATGGGCGCTTCCGTTACTATGGCGCATGGCATCTCCACCGGGCTTAAGCTGCGGGGAATAAAGCGGAAACCGGTCGCCGTGATAGGGGATTCCACTTTCCTGCATTCCGGGATTACCGGGCTGATTAATCTCGCATACAACGGCGGGGATGCGATAGTTGTCATTATGAACAACGACACGACCGGCATGACCGGCGGGCAGGAGCATCCCGGCACGGGCCGGGATGCGAGAAGAGAAAAGGCCCCAAGGGTCGATATTATGGGCTTGTGCAGGGCTTGCGGGCTGCGTGTAAGAGAAATCGATGCGTACGACATCGGGAGCCTGGAGGCTATATTCCTGGAGGAAATGGCGGCACGCGGGCCTGTCGTTCTCGTATCGAATCAGCCCTGCGCCCTGCGTTACAGACTGGCGAAGGGGCCGCTTGAAATCGACGCGGAGAAATGCACAGGCTGCCTTAAGTGCCTGAAGGCCGGGTGCATAGGGCTTAAAACCGCGTCTGAAGGTGGCCGGAAATACGTCTCGGTCGATAAGCTTATGTGCAGCGGTTGCGGCATTTGCGCCCGGTTGTGCAAGGCCGATGCATTCATGGAGGCCAGGGCATGACCGGGATGAACATAGTAATCGCTGGTGTCGGAGGCCAGGGCATGACCGGGATGAACATAGTAATCGCTGGTGTCGGAGGCCAGGGCATACTGCTTGCCGGCAGGGTTATAGCAGAAGCTGCGCTTGCCGAGGGTTTCGACGTGAAGCAGAGCGAGGCGCACGGTATGGCCCAGCGCGGCGGGAGCGTGGTATCGCACGTCCGCTTCGGAGAAGAGGTGTTTTCGCCGGTCATAGAACCGGAATGCTGCGACCTCCTGATAGGATTCGAGCCTGTGGAGGCGTTAAGGAATATTCACTTCCTGAAAAAGGACGGAAATCTTGTCTGCAATACGCGGAAAACAGGCTCCCTGGCGGCCCTTGCCGCATCGAAAGAGCGCCCCCTGGACGTGGAAAAGATCCTGTATTCACGCCTTCCGGACGCGCTGCTGCTGGACGGCACATCACTTGCCGCCGAGGCCGGCGACCCGCGCGCCATCAATCTCGTCCTCCTGGGAGCGGCGGCCAGATTACTTCCGATTCCCTGTTCGCGGCTTGAGGCGGTAATTAAAAAATCCTTTTCAGGAAATACGCTTAAAATTAACCTGAAGGCGTTCAAAATGGGCCGGAACTTCAAAAAATAAAGGCCGCCAAGCGGGGCGGCCTCCGTTTTTCTTACGGATTGATACTTCAGCCTGCGCCGTTATCGCAGTCCGAGCAGACGCCGTAGAAATCCGCATGCCGGTCCATTATCTTGAAATCTCTTGAAATATCCCTTGGAACTTCCAGGTCGAATTCCTTCCGCACGTTGATGATTTTTTTGCAACGCGTGCAAATCAGGTGGTGGTGCGGCTCAGTCTCCGGATCAAAGTGCTTCCGCTCGCCGTCGATGTTAAGTTCCGTGACCTTGCCCATCTGCTTGAGGATTTCAAGCGTGTTGTAGACAGTGGCCAGGGACACCATGGGGTATTTCTCGAGTACAGCCGCGTAAATGTCCTCAGCCGAAGGGTGTGAACGGTTGCCTTCGAGATAAGCCATGATGGCGGCTCGCTGAGGGGTAAGCTTGAAACCCCTTTCCCGTTGTTGTCCCATTCCCATTTTGTACCTCTTATTAACGTTAATCATATAAAATTGATGCCATTTAAGGCGGGATTTGTCAAATCGAAGGGCTTTAACCCGGGGCGTTATCGCTTCGGTTCTTATTCAGTTTTCCGAATATCTCTTCGGCAACCTTCTTAGGCAGTTTCGGCACCTTCTCGAGGTCTTCCAGGGCCGCTTCCCTGATTGCGCGGAAGCTCCCGAAATGCCTGAGAAGCTGCATCTTTCTTTTTTTACCGATACCCTGGATGTTATCGAGCGGCGACGAAATCCCCTTTTTCTGCCGGAGCTTCCTGTGCTGGGTTATTGCGAACCGGTGAGATTCGTCCCGGACAGCCGCAAGCAGGTTCACGGCTGCCGAAGTAGGGGAAAGCACCCGTGCCTCGGACTCGCCGGGTTTGTATACGCGCTCGTAGGAACTCGCCTCGCGTATTCCGCCGCCGAACTTCAGGCCCTTCTCCTTCGCCTTTGCAAGGCCGACAATGTCGATTTTGTCCGTGTCAGATCCTAAGTCCCGCAACGCCTCGAAAGCCGCCGAAAGCTGCCCCTTGCCGCCGTCAACCATTATCAGGTCAGGCCATTCAGTTCCTTCTTCCATCAGCCGCCTGTAACGGCGGGTTACAACCTCCTTCATCATTGCGAAGTCGTTTGCCTCCGGGACGGTCTTTATATTGAAATGCCTGTAGCCTGATTTCACGGGCCGGCACATCTCGAAGCTTACCATCGAGCCGCAGGCCTCGGCTCCGCCGGTGTTGGATATGTCGAACGCCTCTATGCGTCTGGGCAATTTCCTGAGCCGAAGCTCCGATTTCAGCGCCATGAGAGTAAGCTCTCGCCCGGATTCCGTTTCCAGGTTCTGCCGCAGGGACTCGCGCGCGTTGTCGAGAGCCATATCCATCACCTGTCTTCCGCGGCCCCTCTGCGGGGAATACAGGCTCACGTTCTTCCCGCGCATCTCACGGAGAAACTCCTCGGCCAGGCCGCGCTCTGGGATTTCGTGCGAGATCAGCGCCTCCGGCGGGACTTCTCTGCCTTCCGTATAGAACTGCTTTATGAAGTTGGAAAGAAGCTCGTCTTCCGGCATCTCCAGGGCGTCGGAAAAGTAGAAATCCTTCCGCCCGATTATCTTGCCCTTGCGTATGAAAAGCGCCTGAATATCAGCCGCGGAACCCTCTTTGGCTACGGCGATTACGTCCCTGTCTTCCATCCGGGGCGATATTATGCGCTGGGACTGGGTCGCGGTCTTGAGAGCGCGAATCCTGTCGCGGATGTTCGCCGCGGCCTCGAAGTTCCGGGCATCGGCTGTCTCCTCCATCCTTGTTTCGAGATTCCGGATAAGCTCCCTGTCCCTTCCGGAGAGAAACATCCGGACATCCTCCACCATCTTCCAGTATTCCTCTTTAGTTATCATCTCCCCGCACGGCCCGGAGCAGCGTTTCATCTCGAACTGTAGACAGGGACGCTCAAGCTTCTGCCCGACGCCCTTTCTCCTGCACTTGCGCATGTTGAAGACACGGTTTATGAACTTCAGCGTCTCCCACATGGGCGTCGTCGGGACGTAAGGCCCGAAGTACAGCGCGCCGTCCTTTTCTATTTTCCGCACGACGCTGAGCGCCGGGAATTCCTCGTTTATGGAGAGCTTGAGGTAGGGGTAGTTCTTGTCGTCTCTCAGCACTACATTGTAGCGCGGCTTGTGCTTCTTGATGAGGTTTGACTCAAGGATGAAGGCCTCCATCTCCGAGGCCGTGACGATGGTCTCGAAATCGGCGATAAGCCCGGCCATCTGCGCCTTCCTGGGGTCCGGGTCCGGCGTGGACTGGAAGTAGGAGCGCACGCGGTTTGCGAGCGACTTCGCCTTGCCGACGTATATAACCCGCCCCTTCGCGTTCTTCATCATGTAAACGCCGGGACGGTCGGAGAGATTTTTCAGCTTTTCTTCGAGTGTCATACCTAATATTGCACGCTTACCATATACAGTCCCTGTCCCGGTGCGGTCGGGCCGGCCTTGGAACGGTCTTTTGCCTCCAGCATGTCTTTTACGTCGTCCGGGGCGAAACGCCCTTTGCCGACTTCGACCAGCGTCCCGACCACAGTCCGCACCATGTGGCGCAAAAAACCGTCCGCCTCGAGCGAAAAGAAAATCCTGTTCCCGTCCGGCATGATTTCCAGAGTCCTGAGCGTCCTGACGGGATTAACTATGTCGCTGTTCACGGCCCTGAAGGAAGTGAAGTCGTGCTCGCCTATGAGGTGCATCGCGCCATTCTTCATGGCTGAAATATCAAGCGGCGCCGGGACGTGCCAGGAGTAATTGCGCTTGAGCGGCGAGGGGACGCGGCGGTTGAGGATTATATACCCGTATTGCTTGCCTTTTGCGTCGTAGCGCGCGTTGAAGTCCCTAGGGACTTCCGCCGCCTCAAGAGCCCGCATCTCCGGGGGAAGGAAGTGATTCAGCGCTCCCTGCCATGCGGCGGCGTCCATTTCCGAGCCGGTCTTGAAGTTCACCGCCTGGCCAAGCGCGTGGACGCCGGCATCAGTCCTGCCGGACGCGGTAACGCGGAGGTCTTCCCCGGATATTTTTTTTACGGCGGCCTCGAACTCCCCCTGGAGGGTGCGCCGGTCAGGCTGGAACTGCCATCCGGAGAATCCCGTGCCATCGTATTCGAGGATGATTTTTATGTTTTTCATAAGGATATTTTACAACAAAGGCGGGCGCATGTTCAACCGGCGCGGTTGAAATCATCTCGGCGTCTGGTATGCAGTCACGCTGGGGTTCCGGAGGTATTTCTTTATGCCGTCGAATATCGCCTGGGCGATTTTCTGGCGGTACGCAGGCCGGGCCAGGCGCGCCTCTTCCTCCGGGTTGGTTATGAATCCGACTTCGGTTAAAATGCTCGGCATGCTCGCGCCGTAGAGCACGAGGAACGGCCCCTGTTTCACCCCCTTGTTTTTCACGTCGTATTTCCGCAGGTCGGATATCAGGCACGACTGGACGCAGTGGGCGAGCCTCAGGGAGTCGTCCCGCTTGCTGTCGAGGATGAGGTCTTTCAGTATGGCTTCGAGCGGCCCCATGCTCTTCAGTTCCGTCATGTTCTCGCGCTCTGCCACTTGCATGATATGCCTGTCTTTCGTGAGGTTCAGGAGATAGGTCTCTATTCCGTGGGCCGCAGGATCCCTGCTGGCGTTGGCATGGATGGAAATGAAGAGGTCTGCGTCGTTCTGCACTGCGATTCCGGGCCGCTCGTCCAGTGGTATGAAGACGTCTCTGTCCCTGGTCATTACGACCTTGCAGTTGAAGTTCCTGCGAATTATTTTCCTGAGCCTGAGCCCGATGTCCAGCACCACGTTCTTCTCGTACAGGCCGTTGCAGCCGATTGCCCCGGTGTCCTTGCCGCCGTGGCCGGGATCTATGACTATCGTGCCGATGCCGCAGGGCTGCGGCCTGGAGGCGGGTTTTGCTGCCACGGAAGCGGCGGATGCGGTTGTTGCCGGCGCGAACGCGGCTGGAGCGGGCGCGGGAACGGAAGCCGGGGCTGTTTTTTGGGGTTCGGAAGTTTTTTGCTTCGGCGCGTGAGAGGACATGTTTTTATATCCCTCTCCTGGAACATCCGTCCGGCAGACCGTGTTTATCGGCTGGCTCTTTCCGCTTACGTCGATAATCAGCCTTGTCGGGTTCTGGAGCATCAAAGTCCTTGAGGACGCTATGCTCGCAAGGTCGAGCGCCACCCGCACGGTGTCGGCGTTATACTGGCTGGCCCGGATTCTCCTCAATACGCCGTCGTTTACGTCGATTGAAACGTCCTCGTGGCCCTTCGGCAGGTAAGCGTTTTTCAGGTCGAAGAAGAGGCGGTCGGGATTTTTCAGCCTGCCCGACGTATAACCAGCCTCGCCGTCCATGTCTATGACAACCCTGGTATATCCTACATTCGACCAGTGGCGGATCTCGTTTATCCGGACGAGCTTTTTCTCGGTGTCCGGCTTGGTGGAATCCGCCCCCTGAGCAGTCTCCGGGGTGTTTCCCTGAACCGCCGCAGGTGTCAGTGAAGACGTGAGGATTCCGTCGTTGACCGGGCGGGAGGCCCTTGAAAGCGTTATTACCCGCCCCCGTCTATTGCCTTTCAATGCCGGGCGCTCGTACACTACGGAACCGGTTGATTTGCGGGCAGCGAGCCTGTCCGGTGCAATCCCGAGGGCCTTCAGCCTTTTTCTCGCCTTTGCCGCCTCCCGCGACTTCGGATAATCCTTTACGCATCTTAAATAGGCCCTTCCGGCCCGGACGAGGTCGCTGTGGACGCGCGATATTTTATACAGCCTCTCTCTCGCCTCGGCGCTGTAATAACTTGCCAGTCTTGCGTATTTTGTGCCGCGCGAGGAGGACGAGATTCTGTCGAAGCGATTGATACAGATTTCCCAGGCGCTTCTTAGCTTCTGTCTTTTCTTGTCTTTGAGGAGCCTGGCATAATCCGCCCGCGCGGCGTCATATGCCCTGCGCGGCTTCGGCCCGGCAAGGGCCTGTTCCTGGAAAAAGGCTGACTGAGCAAGGATTAAAGCGAATATAAACAGGTAAAAAAACGGCCTGTGAATGCGCATTATTACTCCCCGGGTATCGCAAAATGCGGTTTATTTTAACCCCTGTCCGGCACCTAAGTCAACAGTGAAAACGAAATCATTTCCATTGAATAAACGGGCGTGTTATGATAATCAAATATGTTTTCCTTGCTTGGGAGGGTTTAATAACTTGAGTATCCCCACGGTTGCGATAGTCGGAAGGCCTAATGCAGGCAAGTCCACGCTGTTCAACAGGATATTGAAAAAGAAGCTCGCGGTGGTCGAGGACATTCCGGGCGTAACCCGCGACAGGAATTATGCCGCCGCGGTCTACGAGGGAAGGCGTTTTACGGTTATCGACACGGGCGGCTTCGAGCCCGATAGCGGCCGGGCTGCGGTTAGCGGGCCTGAGGCCGGTCTACCGGCGCAGATGAGGGAGCAGACAGAGCTTGCCGTGCGGGAGGCGGACATCATAATATTCATGACCGACGCTCGCGAAGGCCTTTCCGCCGCAGACCAGAAGGTGGCCGAGGCGCTCAGGAAATCCGGGAAGCCGGTGGTATATTGCGTGAACAAGGTGGACGGCCCGAAGCTCGAAGGGGAAATCTACGATTTCTACAGCCTCGGCGCGGATGAGATTTTCCCGGTTTCGGCCCTGCACGGCCCGGGTTTTACGGAGCTTATGGACCGCGTGCTGGAACTCCTCCCGCCGGAGACGGAAGAGAAAGAGGATGAGACTCCGGTATCAAACATTGCGATAATCGGCAGGCCGAACGTAGGCAAATCCACGCTTTTAAACGCCCTTACGGGGCAGAAAAGGGCGGTTACAAGCCCCATCCCCGGAACCACCGTGGACCCGGTCGATACCCTGGTGAAATTTTACGGCAAGACATATAATTTCGTGGATACCGCCGGGCTGAGGAGCAGGGGAAAAATAACCTCCGGGATAGAGAAATACAGCGTAATCCGCGCCCTGAAGGCCGTGGAGCGGTGCGACGCGGCTATACTTCTGATAGACGCCTTCGAGGGCGTTACGGAACAGGACAAGAAGATAGGCGGCATAGCGCACGAGGAAGGGAAGGGGATAATCATCGCGCTGAACAAATGGGACCTGCTCGAAAAGGGCGACAAGACGTTCGACGATTACGTGAAAAGAGTCCGGGAGGAGATGAAATACCTGGACTATGCGCCGGTGGTAGCAATATCCGCGCTTACGAAGCAGAGAATCGGAAAGCTCTACGAACTGGTGGACGAGGTTGTGGAACATGGAAAAAAGAGAGTATCTACGCCGGAGCTCAACGAGATACTCGATTCCGCCGTAAAGGCGCAGGCGCCGGGGATGTTCAAGGGCCGCAGGGTGAAATTCTATTTCGGGACGCAGGTTGGCGTATCGCCTCCGACGTTTGTCTTTTTCGTGAACCGCCCCGAAGGCGTCCATTTTTCGTATCTGCGTTACCTTGAGAACAGGCTGAGGGAGAGGCATCCGTTTACCGGCAACCCGGTGAGGATTTTCCTTAAAAAACGCAAGCGGGAAGACGGGCGCGAAAGGACACCGGAATATTGAAAACCGTCCTTTCGGCATTTAGGCTGTATTTCAAGGACGGTTGCATTTACCTTTCCGCGGCCATATCGTTCTATGCGATTCTCTCCTTTGTTCCGCTTATATTCTTCGTGATGCGTGTATCCGCAATGGCGCTTGGCAGGCACCTGGACATGCGCCAGGCGGTTATACAGTTCGTGCACAGCGCATACCCTGTTATTGGCCCGGGCCTCGGGAGCGAGATAGACCGCATGGCCGCATGGCGCGGCGCGGGGTCTATAAGCTTCGTAATATTCCTCTGGGTGGGAAGCCTCGTCTTCAGCTCGCTTGAGTATTCAATAAACCGCGTTTTTCGCTCGTTGAACCGCCTGAGGTTCTTCAGTTCGAGACTTACGTCCTTTGCGCTCGTGATATTTTCGGGCCTGCTTTTCACGGTGTCGTTCTGGCTGACTTACATTCCCACCTTTATCCGGAAGCACGAGGACGTTTTCGGTTCGTCGAGGGCCTTGCCGTTTCTTACCGCAACCCTGCTTGTAAAGGCCGTCCCGGTGGTTCTGACGTGCGTTTCCTTTACGCTTCTGTATCTTCTGCTCCCGAGGAGGAAAATAGGCATAAGGGAGGCGGCTACCGGCGGGATAGTTGCCGGGCTGCTGTGGGAGGCGGCAAAGATATTCTTCGCCTGGTATGTCGGGAGGATGCGAACGCTCAGCCTGTATGGCTCGTTCACGACGATAATACTCTTTATGGTATGGGTGTATTATTCCGCGACGATATTTCTTCTTGTTGCCGAAGGCTTATACGTGCGGGCTCGCAGAAAACATAGAATCGGCTTGAAAAAAAGGCCGTAAGATTATAAAATTAATCTCGCGTATTCCGGTATAACCAAAAAACTTCTGGAGCAATATGGTATTAATAAATTACGCCACGAAGGAAATCGTCGCAAAGGTCGTCTATTACGGCCCCGGTCTTTGCGGCAAGACGACCAATCTTCAGCATATCTATACAAAAATGAACCCGAAGAAGCGCGGCAAGATGATCTCCCTCGCCACGGAGGCGGACAGGACGCTCTTCTTCGATTTTCTGCCGGTCGAACTCGGCGTGGTGCAGGGTTTCAAGGTTCGCTTCCAGGTCTATACGGTTCCAGGACAGGTCTTTTACAGCGCTACCAGGAGGCTTGTCCTGAAGGGCGCAGACTCCGTTGTCTTCGTCGCCGATTCCCAGACTGACGTCATATCGAAGAACCTTGAAAGCATCGAGGACATGAAGCTGAACCTCCTGGAAAATGGCCTGGACCCGGAAAGCATCCCAATAGTGTTCCAGTGGAACAAGCGCGACCTGCCGAATATCATGGATACGGTTTCGCTCGACGAAAAAGTAAATTACCGCAAGGCCCCGGCTTATGAAGCCTCCGCGGTAAGCGGCGCGGGCGTTATGGAGACATTCAAGGGTATAGTATCCCTTCTCATAAAGGATCTGAAGCGCAAGCACACGCTGATGGACTCAGGGATAAAAGAGCTTCCGCCGGATATATTCGAGCCTAAAACCATGGAAAACCCTCCGGAGGAGGCTTATGAACTTGAGCTTGGCTCCTCCATACGCGAAGGCTCAAGTGAATCCGGCAAAAACGAGCCGGAATCCATACTTGACAAAATGGAGTCGATAACCCTGGCGGATGTCGTCCAGGCGGAGGTTTTCTTCGATAACATGCGTCAGGGCAGGGAGGCGGAGGAGGCGAAGCTCAAGGCCCAATCGGCGGGGACTGCCGGAGCCGTCGATCTGTCCGACGCCCCGGGAGAGTTCGAAATAGAGCATGAACGGCCCGAACCTTCCCTGGAAATTCTCAGAACCCAGAAATCCCCAAAAATCTCGCCGGAGCCGGCTCCGGCGGCGACAAACAGGCCTGATTTTGATATAATGCCATTAATCGAACATATGACAAAAATCGAGGAAGGGATGGCGGTTCTCGCCCGCGAGGTGGCAGGCTTGAAAGAAAAGGCAAACTCTGCGCCGGACGCCGGGCTTGGCGCGGCGAAAATCGAGGAAGGCATTGCGGCGCTTTCGCGGGAAATAGCCGGTTTAAAAGAGAAGAAAAAGGCGGCCCCGGAGTTTGACCCCCGCGCGCAGGGTGAATTAATAGAACGCAAGCTAAGAGAGGCGTTTGAGGGGCACGACCAGTTCATGCTGTCTGTGCTTGAAAATGTGCGCGAGTTGAAAAAGAACATGTCCGATTTGAACGACCGGTTGGAAGACGCGCTTAAGAATCTTGGCGGCGGTATGGGTTCCACGAAAAAGAAATGGTTTTGAAAACACGCAAGGAGCGGAAGGTATGATGGAGCCGGTAATGTGCCCGTTCTGCGGCGGGAGCGAACTTCTGGAAGAAGAAGAGTCGGAGATGGAGACCGACGAAGAATACTGGGTAATATACCACTGGCGCTGCCAGGACTGCGGTGAGGGTTTTGAAAAGATAATCGCGCGCCCGCTCTCGGAGTCTTTCGAGGATATGGAAGACGACGAGGGGCCGCTCTGGAGCTGATATTTACAGTCAAGTTAGATCTGCAATTTTCAGGACATCAATTAAATCGCATGGGAAGCAGGATATACCTATAAATATTTGTTTATAATTTCATAAAAGCTTTTTTATTTTAAAAATTCCTTGATTTCCCCTTGACACGTTCCGGCTTTTGGAATAATATACCGGACGGTCTGATTAATCCTGTCATTAGTTTTATAAATACAGTCAAGGCAAAACGAGTTTTTCTGGAGGTTTGTGTTGACGCAGGCGCCCGGAACTCTTTTTCCGCTTGAATACTGGCCCGTCGTAATCTACCTGGCCGTGGCCTTCGCTTTCGGCGTCTTCACTATATCTATAGGTATACTTCTAAGGCCAAGCCGTCCGGATCCATCGAAGCTCTCTCCTTACGAGTGCGGCTGTCCGCCTGTCGGCGACGCAAGGGAGCAGTTCTCCGTCCGATTCTATATCATCGCCATGCTCTTCGTCCTGTTCGACCTCGAAGCGGTATTCATGTATCCCTGGGCGATTACCTTCAACAGGCTTGGCTTGTACGGTTTTATCGAAATGCTTGTATTCATCGCTATACTCCTGGTCGGATATTTTTATGCCTGGAAAAAGGGAGCTCTCGAATGGGACTGATAGAAGGGCGCTTCGAGGACAACTTCATCACCACGAGAATCGACTGGCTGATTAACGCCTCTCGGGCATACTCTATCTGGCCTATGA
>JAKAHE010000031.1 GCA_021815285.1 Nitrospirota bacterium | reverse complement strand
TATCCCGGGGTTTACCTGGTAGTCCTCAAGCGGCTCCTTCCTCAGCGAGCTGTAGACGCGACCCATGTCCACGAAGGGCGCCGCCTCCCATTCGCTCGAGACGCCGAAGAGCTTGAGTTTGAAGAGTCTTATCCTCTCTTCGATGTTAAACAATATATACCCCTTGTCGTAATAGCGGTAGTCTCCGAAGCCCCGCAGCGTGTCCTCGCCGCCGATGTTGCTCAGCTCGAAAAAAGGTATGTCGTGCCCGCCGGTCATCTCGAACGCCCCCTTCAGGACGGTTACGTATCTCTTGTCGTCCGCCGAAATAAACGTCCTGCCGTTTATCCCTACCCGGGAAAACATCCTGTCGTGGGCGAAGTTCTGCCCCAGCATACCATAGAGGTTGGAATACCAGCCCTTCGTCGGAAAGAGCTGGTCGTCCCTCGTGTCGTATGAAAGCGTAAGCTGCCGTTCGATCACCGCCCCGCCGTTTATCCCCTGGAGCGTCGGGAACTTGTCCTTTATGTACGGAAGGCCCTTCGCCGTGCCGCGGCGGATGGTTACCCAGTGCAGCACCTCTCCGTAAGAGAGCAGCATGTGATGCGGCAGGTAATATCCGAGGACGAACTTCGGAGCCATCTCCACGTTGGAATAGTTCGTCTCGTCCTTTTCCGGGCTCCTCTCGGACAGGCCGAAGAAGCGGTATGTGGAGTCCCGGTAGAACGTGAACCTCCCGTATATCTTGAAATTGTCGCCGAGTATCTTGTTGTTCCAGTATTCCCCGGTATATTCCTGGTCAACCTTCGTCGAGCGGTTTATGAATATCCTGTAGTTCTCGTCCGTGGTCGGATAGCCCAGGTATCGGAACGTGATATTAACGCCGGTATTGGCGTTATACACCACCGATGGGGCGATGATGCCGTAGATATAGCCGCTCTTCTCCTTGAGAAGCCAGACGGGCATCACGCCGTATTCGTCTCCGCCGTTCCTGGAGGTGTCGTACACCGGAAGCGGGATAAGCGAGGTGTCCGCGCGCGCCGACGGCGGGATAACCCAGGCAGACAAAAGTAAAGCCGCGGCAAACGCCAGCGCCGTGGCTTTCAGGCTGAAGCCTTCCCTCATAAAACCCGACCGCTCCCTCGTTTATTATTTGCCGGAATAGACACGAGGGCAGATATTATCACACCCTTATCCCCGTTGGCAATAGCGTTTTACCGGCAGGCCGGCCTCGAACCGGTCTGCCGGCTCAGGCCGCGGCCCTTCTCTCCTGTTCCGCAAGATCCCTGACGACCTTCAGCGCTGCGCCGAAATCGGGGAATTCGCCCATATCCCGGACATATTCCGCGTGCCTTATCACGTTATTTCCGTCCACCACGAACACGGCCCTCTGAAGGAGTCTTAAGTCCTTTACAAGCACACCCCAGTTCTCTCCGAACGAGGCGTTTGTGTGGTCGGATATTATCGTAAGGCCGCGGGCGTCCTCCTCGCCCAGGAAGCGTTTCTGGGCGAACGGGAGGTCCATGCTGACTATCAGCCAGGCAACATCGGGGTTGTCGAGTTTCTCCGCCTCGTCGTTGAAACGCAGGGCCTCCTTGCGGCATACGGACGTATCGAGCGAGGGGACGGAGGCGATAAGCCTGATTTTGCCATTGGTCTTGTCGAGATTGTATTCGTTCAGCTTTGTGTCCACGCAGGTAAACTGCGGCGCCCTGTCGCCTTTTTTCAGCTCCGGGCCGAGCACGGTCAATACCTGCCCCTTCATAATGGCGGCGCCTTTTCTCTCCATCATGGCGTTACCTCCAATCCATGCCGGAATTTTCCGATTTTTCCGCTTGATAAAAGCGTAACACTCAGACAGGCTGGGCGCAAGTCAGGCATTGGGCGGAAAACCGTAAAACTCCCTCATCTCGGCGGTATATTCCCTCTCTTTTTCGTATACGAAAAGCGGCGGGAGCGTCTTCATTCCAGGAGCGCCGTCCTTGACGGCCTCGACAAGCACCATCCGGGCCTCGTCCTTTGTGTGCGAATGGACAAACCTTAGCCTCTTAGGCTCCAGGGAGTGAGACTTCATCAGAGTTATCAACTCGCTCAAACGCTCCGGGTGGTACACGACGCAGAGCCTGCCCCGGTTCTTGAGCATAACCCGCGCGGTTCTTATCGCCTCTTCTATCCCGCCTCTTAGCTCGTGCCGGGCGGCGGCGCGCTCGTCTCCGGGGCTTATCCTGCCCGTTCCGGGTTTACGGAACGGCGGGTTCATCACGCAAAGCTCGAAAGACCCCGCCGGGAACATTTCCGGAATTTCCCGCAGGTCGGCATGGATGAAATTCACCCTGTCGGAAAGCGCGTTTATCTCAGCGTTTCTCGCAGCCCGGCGGTAGAGCGATTCCTGAATCTCCACGCCGGTAACGCGCGCCGTCGGGTATTTCAGGGCCAGCAGAAGCGATACGACTCCGCTCCCCGCGCCGAGTTCGAGTATTGACTTGCAGGACTTAAGAGCCGGGAAATCGGCAAGAAGAAGGGCGTCGAGCGAGAAGCGGTATCCGCTCTTTGACTGAAAAACCTTAACCTCAAAGTTGCGTATTTTTATGGAGTCGAGGGTTTCCATTATGTTCACATCATCCCACGGGGGTCTACGTCCACATCGACCTTGCAGGCCGGTGCGGCCTTTTTACTCTCGACAAGCCTAAGCCCCGCCTCAAGGACTTCGTGGAGCTTTCTGTGGCTTTTTGAGCGCAGAATTATGAAATATCGATACTTCCCGCGCACGCGAAAAACAGGCGCCGGGGCCGGGCCCATTACATCCACGCCCATGCCCCGCGCCCCGTTTTTTAATATTTCCGCGACCCCGGCGGCGCCATCATGAGCCTTATCCTGCTTGACACCTCTGACCGCAACCAGAGCGAGCCTTGAAAACGGCGGGAGGTTCAGTTCTTTCCTTAATATTATTTCTTCGTCGTAAAACGACTTGTAGTCGTGCCGGGAGGCGCATTCGATGCTGTAGTGCTCCGGCCTGTACGTCTGGATTATGACCTCTCCCGGGATTTCTCCGCGCCCGGAGCGGCCCGCAACCTGCGTCAGAACCTGGAAAGTCCGCTCCGCCGCCCGGAAGTCCGGCTGGTTGAGGCTGTAATCCGCGAGCGTCACGCCGACAAGGCCAATGCCGGGCAGGTCGTGCCCTTTGGATACCATCTGCGTTCCAACGACTATCTTCGTCTCTCCGGAGGCCACGTCATCCAGGAGCTTTACAAATCCGCCGCCCGGGGCGATGCTGTCCCTGTCTATGCGGGAGGTCTTGAAATCCGGGAAAAAACGCACAAGCTCCCTCTGAAGCTTCTCCGTGCCGCCCCCTATGTATTTTATCCTGTCCCCGCCGCACTTCGGGCAGACGGAGGGCGCGGGGCTGGCCGCTCCGCACCAGTGGCATTTTAGCTCTCTGCCGCGCCTGTGGAATGTCATCGGCACGGAACAGTTTGCGCACTTCGGGACTTCCCCGCAGTCCCGGCAGATTATAAAGTCCGAATAACCCCTCCGGTTAAGAAAGAACAACACCTGTTCCCCGTTTTCGAGTCTCTTCCTTGCGGCGTCTATCAGCGGCTCCGTAAGCAGCCGGTCGACCGGATGCTGGAGCGTTGTCTGGTTAACCGGCTCACTCAGGTCTATCAGCCGCACTTCGGGCATCGGCCTGCCGGCCGCCCTGCCCGGAAGCTCAAGGAGCGCATATTTCCCGGCGAGGGCGTTATGATAGCTCTCAAGGGACGGCGTCGCGCTGCCGAGGATTACCGGGCAGCCTTCTATCTTCGCGCGCATGACCGCCGCATCCCGCGCGTTATACCGCACGCCCTCTTCCTGCTTGTAAGAGGCGTCGTGTTCCTCGTCCACGACAATCATCCCGACGCGCATAAACGGCGCAAATACAGCCGAACGCGCGCCGACGGCGACAAGGGCATCGCCATGCCGTATCCGCCTCCACTGCTGCCGCCTCTGGGAAGGGGTAAGGCCGCTATGGAGCACGGCGACCCTGTCCCCAAACCGGGCCGAAAACCTCCGCACAAGCTGTGGCGTAAGCGAGATCTCCGGCGCCAGGACGATTGCGCCCTTCCCGGCCTCGACAACCGGCCTGATGGCCCTTAAATACACCTCCGTCTTTCCGCTCCCCGTAGCGCCGTGCAGGAGGAACGGGCTAAACCCGCCGCCTGCTCCCGCGATTGCCGATAGCGCCTCTTCCTGCGGAGCCGACAGAACCAGTTCAGGCCTGCCTTCCTCCGCCCTCGCGTCCGAAGCCGGCCCACCGGCTTTCCGGGGACGGGAAGGCCTGTCTTCCTCCACCCCGGGGGCGACAGCCGCGGCCAGAACCATCCCGAGCGGGGCCATGTAATACTCCGAAATCCACCCGGCAAGCCTGAGAAGACCCTCGGGCACAAGCGGCGACGCATCCGGAAGGTCCGCTATTTCCTTGTAGTCGAAAGGCCCGTCTCCGGATGAAAAACCGACGATAAAGCCCGTTTTTGTTCTTCCAGAAAAGGGAACTATGGCCCTCTGCCCAGGGCGCGCCTTTCCCTCCAGGCGTTCCGGGACCTTGTAAGTGAATGTTTTCCTCGAAGCCAGACCTATGGCTATCTCTGCATACATGATTTTATCGCTCTTGTTTATTGAGCAGTTCCGAGCAAAAACGCCGTTTGAAAACGCGCATAAAATACTACCAACGTATTATGTCCTGCGCTATTTCAAATTGTCATACTGCCAACGGGTATGCAACGATTTAAAAAAGTTTAATTTTTATAGCATGTTATATTCAGCCAATAAAAATAATTCCTTTAATATTTAGAGGGCCTGGAACTTGCATAAGCACCAGAGTGGCGTTATTTTGCCCGGAGAACTAATCTATTAACGCCTGGTGATTATGAAGGAACTTATAAGTAAAATCAACAGCAATCTAAAGGCGAAAATAGTAATATTCGTCGCGGGTTCCATTGTCCTGTTCCTCGTCGTCTCCACGTTCAACAACATGCGCTCGGAACGCCGCTTCTATACGAAATCCGTCGAAAACAACCTCCGCCTCCTTTCAAAAACCATAGAATCGGGCCTTATCGAGGACATGCTGCGCGGTGACCGGCAGGAGGTCCAGAGATCGCTGGAACTGATAGGCAAGAACAAGGACATACCTGACGTCAGGATTTTCGACGCCAACGGAACTATCCTGAGTTCTTCCAATCCCGCCGAGATAGGCAAGCCGGTAGACAACGAAAACTACACAAAATACAAAGAGGCCGTGAAGGCCTTTGTCTTTAACAAGGACGGCCAGAACAAGCTCTTCCTGGTAAAACCCATCCTGAACCGCCCGGCGTGCTACGGCTGCCACAACAGGAACCAGCGCGTGAACGGCGTGCTCGAGGTGAGCTATTCCCTCGTCGGGGCGGACGCCGCCATAAACAGCCACTTGAGACAGCTCTTAATATCGGGAATCCTGCTATGCCTCGTCCTCGCCGTTGCGGTCTTTGTCGTGCTGGAGGTGCTCATAAACAGGCCGATAAGAAAACTCAAGGCGGCTATGGGGATGGCCGAGCAGGGCGAGAACGTGGAGCTGAACGACACGGGGAGCGACGAGCTCGGGCGTCTCCAGAGAAAGTTTGTGGATATGCTCAGGCGCATACACGAACTGAACCAGGAAAATAGCCGCAAGGAAAACGAGCTTATAAGGAACTTCGAAATATCCAACTCCCACGCGCGCCTGAAGAGCATGATAGAGGCGATGCCGGACGGCGTTTCCATACTCGACCGGGATATGATAATACAGGACATGAACCCCCGCAACATGGAGATATTCCCCGGCGTGCAGGCTGGGAACAACTGCTACCGGAGCATACATGGCAGGAACAAGCCCTGCCCGCACTGCGGGGTTATCAAGGTCTTCGAGGACGGCATGGTTCACGAGCACCAGTCCTCATTCTATCTCTCCGACGGGCGTGAGAGGATAGTCCAGAGCATATCCGCGCCCGTGCGGGATATACACGGCAACATAACCCACGCCATCGAGGTCGTCAGGGACATCACTGAAAAGATAAAGGCCGAAAAAGCGCATATAGAGACGGAACAGAAGCACAAGCATGAACTTGAGTCCATAAACCTCCAGCTGACTGCGCGGGTCAAGGAAGTAGAGGAGGCGAATAACCAGATCGCCATGCTCATAAAGGACCTCGCCTACAAGAACTCCGAACTCGAGAAGGTCGTCGAGCGGCTCACCACGGTCAACCATATCGGCAATATTCTGAACTCCCTGGTCGATAAGGACAACGTCGTCTAGGTCATAGTCAAGACCCTGGCAAAGACCATGAACGCGGAAATCTGTTCTCTCATGCTTATCAACGAGGGTTCCGACTACCTGGAAGTAGCGTATTCCGTCGGGCTGGAAGAAGGGGTCAAGCTCCGCAAGGTGAAAATAGGCGAAGGCATATCGGGATATGTCGCAAAGGAGGAGAAACCTCTCCTGGTTACGAATATAGAATCCGACCCGCGTTTCAGCCAGCCGAACGACATCCAGTACACTACCACGTCTCTTATAGCCGCGCCGCTTTTCGTCAAGGGCAAGGTCATAGGCGTCCTGAACATAAACAACAAGCATACCGGCGAGCCTTTTACCCAGGACGACCTGAGTCTCCTTACAACCGTGGCGGGCCAGGCCGCAATAGCCGTGGAGAACTCGAATCTCTACAAGGACATACGGTCGAGCTACTTCAATACCGTCCGCGCCCTTGTAAACGCGCTCGAAGCCAAGGACAAGTACTCAAAAGGCCATTCCGAACGAGTAACGCTTCTCGCCATGATGATAGCCGAAGAGATGGGGCTTCCGGATGACAGAAAGCAGGCGCTCCAGCACGCAGGCGTCCTGCACGACATAGGCAAGATAGGCATAGCCGCGAACATCCTCAACAAGGCGGGCAAGCTCTCCAGCGAGGAATACGAGCAGATAAAGGACCATCCCGCCATAGGCGAAAAGATACTCGACCCGATAAACTTCCTGAAAGACGTCAAGGTCATAGTGGGCCAGCACCACGAGCGCTACGACGGCAAGGGGTATCCGCACCATAAAAAGGGCAGCGAGCTCTCGCTCGAAGCCCGCATACTTGCCGTGGCCGACACATTCGACGCCCTCACCTCGGACAGGCCATACAGAAAGGCGCTTCCGTTCGACGAAGCCGTAGCCGAAATAAAGCGCTGCTCCGCCAGCCAGTTCGACCCTGAAGTCGTGGGCGTGTTCCTGAAAACCATCGGCGTCTCGGAGCCTGTCCATTAAAAACTTATTGAAATCGGCGCCCGATTGTGCGTTAATTATTCCCTGAAATGGACAACCGCCGCATAATCGAGTCGTTCAGCAAATACTGCCGCAGGTGCAAGGGCAGGTGTTGCCACGGAATAATGGTCGGCCTGTTCGACTGGGAGCTTCCCAGGACGGAAGGGCACACGCTTCCGTCTTCTCCCCAAAAAGGCGTTCTTAATATCACCTTCGAGAAAGACTGCCTCTTCCTTAAAGACCGCAGGTGCTCTCTGCACTCGGACGACAGGCTCCTCGACTGCCTCAGCTACCCCGTCTATCCGAGAATAGAAGACGGCAGGGTCACGGGACTGATTATCCACAAGGGATGCCCCTACCACGAAGAAATTTCCGGGGATGCGGAACTGACCGGCATGGTAAGGCGGATGTGGGAGGAAAACCTGTGGCGGCTTAAGCCGGAGCAGGTGGCCGAGTTTTTCTCAGGGGAGTTCTGGGCCGGAGAAATGCTGATGGAAATCTGAGCAATTTTCCTGACATGGGTGTATAATTATGGTATGCGGAGCCGTACGATAACCATGATTACGCCCGCCGAGAGGGCGAAAATCCGTGAGCTTGAGGAATACCTGGGCTGGACACAGACGCCCGGAAGGCTGCGGGGTTTTATTCTACGGAGGATCGGCACGGAACGCGTCCTGACCTCTGAACAGGCGAAAAGGGTTATCGAGGGCCTCACGGAACTGGCGCAGGAAAAGGAAGTCCCGCCTGAAAAGGGGCGTGGGCAGGGGTGAAGAGGGCTATCTCCCGCAATGCTTACTGCCGAGGCGACTTCATGCCCGCGCCGGTATCTCACGGATTATGGTAAATCCTTTCCCTGGTTCTTTTTATCTTCGCCGCGAGTTCATAATAAGCCGTGGATTTTTTGTCGAGCCGGGAGAGCCGGGCCTGGGCGGTCTTTAATCCATTCTCGTCGTTTCTCAGATTATCCAGATATTTCCTGTATTTTTCCCTGTCCGGGCGCGGTATGGAGAAATCCCCCTGCAGGCTCCAGATATTTTTCAGATACATCCACGCCGCATAGTCCCAGGGGTTCACATCTCCCAGGGGCCTGGGCTTTGACGTCTCCCGGATGTCCGTTATACGAAGTCCCTTTTTGCCGGCTACTATCTCCTGCGCGCCCGTGAAGGGGAGCGAACCCGCATATTCCAGGTATTCCCATGTCGCGTTTGCCTTCTGCGTCGAGGAGTCGTGGCATGAGCCGCAGGCGCGGGACTTCCCGATTCCGTGCCCAACCGCCTCGAACTGCATCCACGCAATGGCCTTGTTCGCCGCCGGGAGCGAGGAATAAGTCCCGATTATCGCGTATGCGTCCTGCGTCTCGCCGCCCGGCCAGCGCCACCTGAGCCCCGAAGGAAGCGCGCTTCCCCTGAAGTTCGTCGCAATGTTCGGCCAGACCTTGTAAGGCGTGTACATGCCTTTAATGTCCTTTATAAGTAACGGCGGAGAGAATATGCCGTAATACAGGCTGTATTTCATAAACGGGCTTTCCTTCCCGGCGATTATCCCCTTGCCCCAGACGGTCATCTGGTAGCCGCCAAGCCTCGAGATATGGCATGCCTGGCAGCGGACATTCTTGTGCGGCCCTTCTGAATTCGCCTTCCACGCGGTATAATGGCACCCGCCGCAGTCCACCTTACGGCTTATGTCGCCCATGCCCTTTCCGCCGTTTTCATGGCAGTCTATGCACTGCATCCCGGCCTTCACGTGCGCGTCCGGCGGGAAGCCGGGAGGCTGGGAGAACTCCGCGCCCAAGTAGCTGTCGCCCCTCCTTCGCTCCTGGCTTCCGGAGTGGCACATGCCTGTCCCGCGCCCGCCGCCCGTGCAGTTAACGGCAGGGACACGCCTGATAAAGTTGTGCACGCCGTTTTTTACCGTCGGGTAGTAATGGCAGTCTGTGCACCCGGCGTGGCATACGTTGCAGAAACGCTGACGGTCCTTCGCGTTCTGATAGCTTGCCGGGCATGATGTCTCGGCCTTGACAAGCTCATAGTTTGCCATTGAGAAGCCCGCTCCGGCGCCGGGGGGCATGTCGGCAAACGACGGGCCGCAGTTGTTCGGCCCGTGCATGTC
Organism: Nitrospirota bacterium; assembly: GCA_021815285.1. GTDB lineage: Bacteria > Nitrospirota > JACRHJ01 > JACRHJ01 > JACRHJ01 > JAKAHE01. The sequence goes on along the minus strand of JAKAHE010000031.1, from coordinate 4,549 downwards.
AGTCCAGTGGCGCATGGAACGCTGGCGGACGTTCCCGCCCATTATCGTGCCCTTAAACTGCTTCACCTCCAGAGGATGACACCCGCGCTTCCCGCAGGTCTCTTCGGCAATCTTCGGGTCGAAACCGAGCGTTTTCCTGTCCCTGTCCTGCCATAAAACGGTGAATACGTCAGGATTAGGCTGGCCGTCGGGCGTCTTCGGAAACAGCGCGTACATCCTGTTTTTGCCCGTCGGAACAAGGCTTTCCATTATGCCCTTCCGGGAAATGATATGCGCGTTGTTGTCTATCAGAATGGGCCTCAGCATCCCCTTGTGCGCCTCTTTTTCGTCGTGGCTTGCGCCGTTGCCGAGGTGACAGTCCGTGCATCCCGCGCCGGGCATTTTCGTCTCTTTTTCCACCTCTCCCGCCGTCATGTAATACTGCGGAGTGCCCGCCGCGGCCATCCTCGCCCTGTCCGCGTGGCAATACAGACATCCGGAATCACCCTTCTTCGCATGGTATGCCGAAGCGAAGAAAACGAGGACAATGAACTGTGCGAAAATTAAGATAACCGGAATGGGCCTTGAGAAAAGGGTTGAGAGGAGTCCTATGGATAACTTCTTCATACGAAAGCCATATTACATTAAAAAGAGGGCAGGGTCAAAGTTATTTAAATTTCCGCCAGTTTATGCTTTAATATCCCAATGCAGAAACTGCTGTTTACGCTTGTCGTCTGCGCGCTTATATTTTCCGCCTGCTCGACGCGGGAAAAGGCTGAGCCTGTCGTCCCGTCCGGGGACTCGGTCGTCATCGACGGGGCGTCCATACGGCCAGGAGAGGCGAAATTCTTCGAGTACGAGTTCCGGGGCAAAGAAATCAGGTTCATTGTTGGCCGCAAAAGCGCCGGGGCCTTTGTCACGGCGTTCGACGCCTGCGCCACATGCTACGTCTATAAAAAAGGCTATCGCGCCGAGCCGGGATGCGTCGTCTGCAACGAATGCGGCTCCCGCTTCCGGCTGGGCGAGATGGAGAAGGGCCTGGGGAACTGCGTCCCCATAGCCCTCCCGCACACGGCTTCAGGCGACAAGGTCGTCATAAAGCTCTCCGATATCGAAGGCGGATACATGTGGTTTTAGAACGTATACCGCATCCCAACCGTCGTCGTAAACCGCGGCGCAAGCTGTACCCCGTTCACATCCTGATATAGCGGCGCCTGGACAAAACCATACAGCGACAAATGCCTGCCGGCGATCGGGACCGACACGCCGGGGCTTATGTAAAGAAGCGTGCCGCCGGTGCTGTACCTGTCCGCATTGGCGCCGGAATCGCGGTTCGAGTATTTGAGGTTGAACTGCACAAGCGGGCTGAAATAGCTTATGCCCGCGTATCTTACCCCGACATTGCACCCGAAGCTGTCGCCCGGCCTGTAGTCCTCCCGGAAGTTCAGCGCCCTCTGGTAGAGCGCCTGGGCGAAGCAGTTCCAGTCTTCGGTTATGCTGTTTGAATAATACACTCCAAGGATGACGTCCGTAGTGCCGCTGCCCGGCTGAAGTCCGCGATCTATGGGCACATCTCCGGGCATTGTCGGGTCCGTCGACGTCCCCTTTTCCGTAAAGCTCCCGGTGGGCAGTTTCAACCCGCCCATGACGCCCAGGACGCCGTATTGGCAATTCCGGAGGAAGCCCTGGTAACGCCCGGTTATCCTTATGTCGCCTATGCCGTCCGTGCGCGAATCATACGACATCCCGCCGGGGCCGGGCGTTATGCCGTTCGAGTTCGTGCCGAGCGTGCTGTGCCTCCTGTCTATAAACGGCACCTGGACGTTTATTCCCCAGAGCCTGTCGATGGCGTAGTCCACCCCAAGGGTGATGTAGTTGTTCTGCGTATCCTTTTCCACTTCCTGGGGGTTTCCGTCGTTTGTTATCTTGCTTGCGTCGATGGCCGAGATGCTGCCTGTGCCGTGCCGGAGCTGGTTCTGGTCTAAGTAGTCGTAGCGGAGGTCGATGCTAAGGCCCGGCTTGAACGTAACCGAAGCGCCGGGAGACTGGATATTCTCCCAGTCCGAGCTGAGCGTGCAGCCGCAGCTCGCGCAGGCGAATGCTTCCGCCGAAATCAGCAGCCCGACTACTATGGTCGGGATGAATGCGATTGTGATGTTAAGTACCGGGCGAATAAATTTCTTGGTTTCCATGATGGCCTCTTTCCAATAATTGGGGGCGGACGGTTTGCCCGCCCCCATAAAAACTCTATGTCTACTTCTCCAGCGTCTGATAGTCTTCCACCGCCTCCGGGACGTTATGCCCATGGCAGTCCATGCAGTTGTTCTGGGACGTTATGCCGTTCGCAAGCACGTTATACAACTGTTTGTGTTTCGGCACATACTTCCCGTCCGCCCAGTCGTTGAGCATCTTTGCGGCCTCTATCGCGACATTCGCGGACACGCGCGCGCACCTCTCCGCCCTTGCGTCGGTAAGAAAACCGACACCTTCCGCCCTCATCCATCTGCCGATAGAAATGTGGCATACTGGCGTGCCCGCCATGGTCATGTGATGTATTTCCGCGCGCGGCTTGGCGGTCGGGGTAAATTGAGGTAACTCCGTGTACGAATAATAGAAGGCGAGATCGTTGACCATCTGTTCCGCGGTATCGGTATCCTTGGTCACCAACCCTATAACCACGCCTGCACCCGGCATCGTCCCGCAGAGCGCGCCCCATCCCGCCATTCCGCCGTGCCCCCACCGATAGGCGTCGATTGGGAAATCCTTCCAATCTCCTCCGACTTCCGTTTTCTGCAGCGCTCCGACAAGCCCGGCAAGCACCGACGAGGTGCACCACCTTTTGAAGTAGTTTTCATAGGTAACTTCGCCAACCTCTTGGAGATTCAGCTTCCTGTACCTGTATTTCGACGCATACCCATAGGCTTCGGCAGTCTTTGCGCCGCCTAAAACGGATAGGACTGCGGCGCCCGCAGCCACCACTGCCGCCGCTTTTCCGCCGCCGATTATTACGTCCCTTCTTGAAAGCTCTCTTCCAGCATCAGCGCTCATAAAAACACCTCTGTTATCATTTTTTGACATTTGCATCGATATGCCTGTCATCGATATGACTGTCAAGGCGCAACACTTCTCTCTCGGGCCAAATCACAAATTTTTAGCCCGCCCTTGAAACCGGCAAATATTGGTGCAAGTGTTGGTGAGGGTATCTCTAAAACGGTTTGGGGCGGAACGCCCCGGACTCAGGCTTCGGGGGGCTTGTACGTTTCTCCCGGAAGGGCCTCGGCGGAGGTCTCGTCCGGGGCTGGAGGAAAACCGAGTGAGACTGGATAATAGCGGTAACTTAAATCCTGAAAAAGCGCGGCGCCAAGCCCCGCCTGGTTTATGGAATAGCCTCCGTGGCCGCAGACATCGATGGATACGATCGACGCCTGGCGGTTGCTTACGCCGAAATTCACGAGCGCCGTCCCCTCCGTCCCCGCCATATACGAGACGAGAATGAGCAAAACCGCGGCTATTAATCTTCTGCCCGTGAATGTCTTCAAGACGCCCTCTCAAGCCTCCCGGCGGACATCCTGTAGCGCGATTTCGCCTCTGCAGCAAGCGAACTGTTATGCGTCACGATGATAAAGGTCGTTCCCTCGGCGCATTTTTTCCGGAATATTTCCATTATCTCCGACTCGGTGGCCTCGTCGAGGTCGCCGGTCGGCTCGTCCGCGAGGACGACTCTGGGCGAGTTTATGAATGCCCTTGCGATGGCGACCCTCCTCTGCTGTCCACCGGAGAGCCGAGAAGGATAGCTGTTTATCTTGTCCTTCAGGCCGACCATCTCCAAAAGCGAACGGGCGTACTCCGCAAGTCCGTCCCCGGACTTTCCAAAGGCCGTCGGCAGAAGCACGTTCTCAAGGCAGGTGAGCGTGGGCACGAGGCTTGCGAACTGGAAAATGAAGTTCACGTTTTTGTTCCTGAAGGCCGACAGATCATTGTCCGGCAGGTTCCATATCTCCGTCCCGCCTATGGTCACGGAGCCGGACTGCGGCTTTGTAAGGCCGCCCATGAGGGACAGAAGAGTGGTTTTCCCGCTCCCGGAATGGCCTACGACGCTGACAAAATCGCCCGCGCCGACCTCCAGCGAGACGCCGTCCACGGCATGGACAATCTGGTCTCCGTCCTTGTAAGTTTTGGATACGTTCTGCAAGCTGATCATTTTCTCCCCGTCTTTCTTTTGTTATTTTGTAGCTGCCTGATTTATCAGGCGTTTCTAAATTCGCCCCATAAATGGGGCAGCTACGTTAAAATAAGATTCGAAGCAATGCTCAGAATGACAGACTTGTCCAATTACTCCCCTTTCCTTATGGCTTCGTACGGCTCCATCCTTGCGGAGATGGAGGCCGGATACAGCGCGGCGGCGATGCCCGTGATCGTGGAGACCACTATGCAGCCGACGATAAGCGCGATTATGAGACCTGGCGAAGGCCAGAGGTATGGCACGCTCAGTTCCTTCACCAGCAGATTCTTGAACGAATACACTACGATTCCGCCGCCCGCAACACCAAGAATACCCCCGGCGGAGGTA
>JAKAHE010000209.1 GCA_021815285.1 Nitrospirota bacterium | reverse complement strand
AGAGAAGAACGGCGGCGTGGAGATGACCTGGGAGCAGGATTTTTCAATGGACGAGAAGGCTCCTGTGGACGACAAGACGGCTGAAGCGAGGATAAACGAACACTCGAAAAAGAATATGCAGAGGATAAAGGAGATAATAGAGGGAAGATGAAGATTCTCGGTATTTGCGGGACTCACAAAAGGGGAAAACAGAAATCCGCAAGCGATTATTTCCTGCGCAAGGCATTGGAGGCCGCCGAGGAAAAAGGCGCAAAGTCGGAGGTTATCCGGCTGATAAATTACAATGTGAAACCCTGTCTCGCGTGCAACCGATGCCTTTGCGGCCTCAGCTGTCCGCTCCTCGAAGACAAGGACGACGACGGGAAATTTATCTTCGACAAGATGTCGGAGTCCGACGCGTTTATTTTTTCATCGCCGGTCTATGCGTATCAGCAGCCGGCGATTGTAATTAATCTTCTGCACAGGACGCGCCCTCTGCATGAGCAGGAACGCTCCGAGATATGGGGCACGACGATAACCGCTTATCCGAAAAATCCGTTCAAGGGCGCGCCGGTGGGCAATATCGCCGTCGGCGCGGCTCTCGGCATGGAGGGCGCTCTCTATTACCTGTTCCATTACCTCAAGGCCATGACTGCGACGTCTGTCGCCTGCGCCGGGATTGCGCTTATGGATTCCGAGATGAAAAATCTCTGCATGGTGGGCAAGCGGTTTGCAATGGAGCATCCGGGCTTCAAGTCGCTACTGGACAAGCCGATGCCGTCTTACGAGGAAAATAAACCCGCGCACGCAATGGCCCGCGCGGTCGGCGAACAGGTTTACGACGTGTGGAACTCCGAGTTATATCAGACGATAAAGGAAGTGTTGCGATATTGATGATATTCGACGCTCATTTTCATCTGCTGCCGGACGCGGTAATCAAAAACGCATCGTTCTATAATGAATCATGGGGAGGCGTGGACGGCCATCTCAGGGCCATGGACGAGGCGGGCGTTTCACGCGCGCTGATTTCATATCCCACTACGGATTTCCATGTCCGGGCAGGGCTGACGGAGATTTCCGCGGCGTCGGCGTATAACCTGGGCGTCAGGGATATTGCCGCAAATTCAAACGGGCGCCTGTACTGGCTTGCGGCGGTTCCGTTGGCTGATTCAGGGAAGATGATTTCACTTGGGAAAGAGGCGCTGTCTCAGGGAGCGTCTGGTTTTACAATGCCGACAAACGGTGGCGGAGTTTATCCGGACGATGCGAGGTTTCTCGAGTTTTTCGATAAAGCCGAGGCCTGGGGCAAACCTGTATTTTTTCATCCGACGACGCTCACGCCGTTCGGCTTTGAAAAGCTCCGTCATCCGCTTATCACGCCGGTATTTCAATATGCGTTCGACACCACGCTCTGCCTTGCAAGGATTATAGACTGCGGGCTGCTTAATAAATTACCGCGCCTGAAGCTTGTATTCGCAAGCTTTGCGGGTGTCATGCCGTTTCTCGCCGGGAGATACGGCAGGACATACAAGATGCTCCTGGGCCGCGGAATTGTGAAGGATATGGGTGACGGGCCCGAAGATGTCCTGAAAAAAATTTATATTGACACTTCCGGCGCGGCGGACGTGAGGATGCTCGACCTTGCCATTAATATCTTCGGCGCGGAAAGGGTGCTCTGGGGCAGCGATTTTCCTGCTAACAGAGAGATACGGGCATCGATAGACGCTGTTAACGCGCTTTCGATCGACAATACTGCAAAAGAGAAAATAATGTACGGCAACCTTGAGACGCTGCTCTTATGCAATTGAATAAAAGAATTCTGATATTTGGCGCCGGTATCGCGGGCCTGTCCACCGCATATTACCTCAGGAAGGACGGCTACCAGCCGGTAGTGTATGAGAAAAGGCCGGAGGCCGGCGGACGTTTTGCGACGCTCGAGTATGAAGGGGTATACATAAACAAGGGCGCGATGATGTTCGCGCCGGAGCTGAATCATGGCTTTACGGAACTGATTTCCGAGCTTGGCATATCGCATGAGCTTATCAGACTGAAAAAATTCGCGCTTCAGATAGGCGATAAAATAACCGGTCTCGATTCGTGGTCGATGTTTAAGAGCGGGCTGTTTTCCATTTCAGAATATTTGCAGTGGAGGCGTCTGAAAAAATTTATAAAGGGTCTCGATTTCCGCCTGGAGAGCTGGGACCCGAAGCTCCAGGAACTGCATTCATTATCCCTTGAGGAGTTCTGTATCCGCGACATGGGATACTCCAGGAAGATGCTCGATTATATTGTCCAGCCGTTCTCGAGCTTCGGATATATCGACCCGCCGCATATCGCCGCAGACCACGGACTCTTTCTGCTCGCCTATGGCGATACTCCAATCCGCGTGCCGCACAAGGGCATGGCCGAGGTTGCCGCGGAACTTGTCCGGCGTATGCCTGGTGTTGTAAAGACGGGATTCAGGATAGAGACGGCCAGAAAAAACTCGTCCGGGGGGTTTGATATAAATATCCTTGGGCCGGACGGAGAGTCGTTCAAGGAAATTGCGGATTATATCGTATTTGCCACGGGGCAGGAGAGCCTCGGGAAAATAATGCCGGAGATAAATTTTAGCATGAAGTGCACAAAGACGCGCGGCGTTATATTCGAGGCGCGCTGTCCGCAATACAGAAAGTATGACGTGCTTCTGTTCTCGAAATTCAATAATTCCCATGGCGTACACGGAGGAGAGATGAAGCGCCTTCCGGACGGCAGGACAATAGCCGGGATGTTTCTGTACAGGCCAGATGCGGACATTGAAGCCGTGTTCGGAAAATATAAAGAACTGCCGAAGGTTGGCTGGTCACCCGCAATAACGCTGATACCTCCGGCAAGCAGGACAAGGGGCGTGGAGACGGAAGTCTCCGGAGCTTATGTCGTGGGGGATTTCTACCGCCTGCCGTGCATAGAGTCATGCGTGTACACGGCGAAACAGGTAGTCGAGAAAATAAAAAATGAAATATGACGCGATAATAATCGGCGCCGGGCTGGGCGGGCTTTCCGCCGGGGCGTATCTGGCGCGGGCCGGGAAAAAGGTGCTTGTGCTGGAGAAGATGTCCGAGCCTGGCGGACGGTGCCGGAGCGTGGAGATTATGGACCATCGCTTCGACATAGGCGCCGACTATTTCGGCAAAAAAATTTTGAATATATATGCTGAGCTCGGCAAGAAGAAAGAGCTCGACCCCGTGTGGTTCAGGGTGATTGCCAGGCACGGAAATTCATCCATGACCATTCCGACCGGCCTTCATACATTCCGTGACTTCCATGGCATGGGCATGAATACGGGAGAAATCGGAAAGC
>JAKAHE010000030.1 GCA_021815285.1 Nitrospirota bacterium | reverse complement strand
CCAGGTTCTGTTTCGCGTCCTGGTATAGCTGGGCGGTATTTATTATGCCGCCGACGTCATTTGCAATCGTGGAGAGGAGCGTGATTTCGTCCGGGGAATAGATATGCGGCTCTATCGTCTGGACGGGCATGGCGCCTATGCAGTTCTCGTCGAATATGATGGGGACTGCGAGCATGGACTTGTATTGTTCCTCGCCCGTCTGCGGAACCAGTTTGAATCTGGGGTCTTCAGTCGCGACCTCAAGCGCTACGGGTTCCTTGTTCTGGACAACCCAGCCCGACACGCCCTCGCCCATCCGGAGCAGGACGCGGTCTATGGATTCGGGGTTAAGCCCAACGGCGGCCTTCAGCACAAGAACATCCCTCTCCTTGTCCCGGAGGACGATATAGCAGACGTCGCGGGAAAGCTTCTCGGCTATCACGCGCACGATCTTGTCGAGCTTGACCGCAAAATCCTGCGTGGAATTGGCGATCTTCGATACCTCGGCGAGTATCTCCAGTTCCACCTTTTCCGATATAATCATGAAACTGTCTCCGACTCCCCTTTAATCATGTCGAAACAGTCTCCATTCCATAAGGCGCCCCCAGGTCCGGCTTACGCCGCCTTTTCCTGTCTTTCCCTGGCCGCTTCAGCCGCCTTGACGTAGAGTTTTACATACTCCCTGGCGGATTTGTCCCAGGAATTGTCCTCCTTCATCGCCGCAAGGACAAGATTTTTCCAGCCAATCTTGTCCTCGTAGGCCGAAAGGGCAGCCTTCACGGCCTTCAGAAACGCCTTCGGGCTGTAGTCCGTAAATACGAACCCGTTCCCCCTGCCTGTCTTGGGGCTGTAGTTCTTTACCGTATCCGCGAGGCCGCCGGTCTTCCTTGCCAGAGGGATTGTCCCGTAGCGGAGGCTTATCAGCTGGCCCAGGCCGCAAGGCTCGTAGCGGGACGGCATCATGAAAACGTCCGAGGCGGCGTATATCCTGGCCGCGAGCTTTGCGTCGAAGGCAAGGTTGACCGAGATGCTTTTCGGGTGCTTTCTGGCGACATCCGTCAGGAGTTTATGGTATTTCTCCTCGCCCGTTCCAAGCACAACAACCTGGAGGTTCAGGCCCATCATCTCGTCTATCGCCCCGGCAATCAGATCAAGGCCCTTCTGGTCGGCAAGGCGAGAGATTATCCCGAAGAGAGCCTTGTTTCCTGCTGCGAGGTGAAGCTCCTCCTTGAGAGCCTTTTTGTTCGCCTGTTTGCCCCTCGAGTCTCCAATGCCATAGTTTCTATAGAGATGCTTGTCCGTCTCCGGGTTCCATTCGTCGTAGTCTATGCCGTTCACTATGCCGTAGAGGTCCGCGGCCCGTTTCCTGAGCACACCCTCGAGGCCATAACCGAACTCCGGGGTCTGTATCTCCTTGCTGTATGTCCTGGATACGGTATCTATGATGTCCGAGTATACAAGGCCGCCCTTAAGGATATTTATGTCGCCGTAGAACTCAAGCCCCTCAGGGTTGAAATACTCCGGCCCCAGGCCCACAAGGTGCCAGTCGAGCGCCCAGAACTTTCCCTGGTATCCGAGGTTATGCACGGTGAATAGCGTCCCGGTGTCCCTGAAAAACGGATCGCCCGCATAAAGGGTTTTCAGATATAGCGCGACAAGCCCGGTCTGCCAGTCGTTGGCGTGTATCACGTCCGGCTGGAAGTCCATTGCCATAAGTATCTCAGGGATTATTTTTGAAAAATATATGAATCTCTCGGCGTTGTCGGGCAGGTCTCCCTTCGGGGTCCCGTATAGCACGTCCCGGTCGTAGTATTTCGGAACCTCAGCAAAGAACGCCCTCGCCGCCGCCGGTCTACCGGCCCCAGGCGAACCGGCCCCGCCCGCCGCGCCTGGAAGAATCGCTTCCCAGATTGCGGCTTCCACGTCTCTGCCGTCCATCTTCGCGGATACCGTCTTGCCTGTCTTCTTAAGGCCCCACTTCGCGCGGTTGACCGCCTTGTAGAGCGGCATGACGACGCATGTCTCCACGCCGAGTCCAGTCAGCGCCTTAGGTAGCGCCCCGGCGACATCGGCAAGTCCGCCGGTCTTGGCGAACGGATAGATTTCAGAGGAACATATCGCGACCTTCATATCTTCGCCTCCCTCAGGAACTTCGCCGCCTCTTCGGGGGCGGTCGGATTTATATAGAACCCGGAGCCCCATTCGAAACCCGCCACCTTGGTGAGCTTCGGTATTATCTCTATGTGCCAGTGGTAGTAGTCGTTGTCCGGCTCCCGGAAGGGCGAGGTATGCACGATATAGTTATACGGCGGGCAGTTAAGTATCTTGTCTATGCGCCTTAGAGTCCCCTGGAGCATCTCTGCCAGGGACTGGAACTCGTGCGATTTCATGTCCTCGAAACTTGAGTCATGGTGTTTCGGCATTACCCACGTCTCGAAAGGAAACCTGGGCGTAAACGGTTCCAGGGCCACGAAATCCCTGTTTTCGCTCACGACCCTTGTGCCTGAGTTCAGTTCCTGCCGGATAATGTCGCAGAAGACGCAGCGTTCCTTGTACTGGTAATACTGTTTCGCGCCGTCTATTTCCTCGCGCACCCGCTTCGGGACAATGGGGAGCGCAATGAGCTGGGAGTGCGAGTGCTCCAAAGACGCGCCAGCCGCGTCGCCTTCGTTTTTGAATATCAGGACGTACTGGAACCGGACGTCCTTTTTAAGGTCCACAAGCCGGTCGCGGTAGGACCAGAGCACGTTCTCGACGGCCTTCAGGGGCAGGGTGGACAGCGTAGCGTCGTGCAGGGGCGTCTCTATTATTACCTCGTGCGCCCCTATGCCGTTCATCTTGTCGAAGACCCCCTCGCCCTGCTTGTTCAGGTCCCCTTCTATCTGGAGCGCGGGAAACTTGTTAGGCACGACCCGAAGCGTCCAGCCCGGAGTGTTAGGAGCCGTCCCGTTCTCGCGGTATGCCAGCACCTCCGGGGGGGTGGTGTGTTCGTTCCCGAGGTCGAACGGGCAGAACCCGCCTTTCTTGCGCGGGGTGGATTCCTGGAAATCCGTCGGCCTTTTGCCCCTTTCCGAGGATATTATTACCCACCTGCCAATGATGGGGTCTTTCCTGAGTTCCGGCATAGTCCCTCCTGGGCAGCCGTCAGGGCCGCCACACATGAAATTTTCCTATTGATTATAACATAAGTTTGGTTAAGCGGTTGAAAACAAAGAGGGGGGCCGGAAAAAGCCCCCTTAGCCCACATGCGATTATCATTCTGATGCGGCAAATATAAATATATAGACCAGGTTACTGTGCAACGAAAACGGCCTTCAGCGTTTTTGTTTTCGCATTCATTGTTATGAACGCCGGGTTCTTGCCGCCGGAGATAGCGCCGGACCAGTGCGAAAACGTATAGCCGGGAGCCGGGTTAGCGGTAAGCTCAATCTCCTTCCCGCCCTCTTCCTGAAGGACTTCGGAGGACGCGGTTACTGTTGCCGGGGCGGAAACCGGGTACGTTTCCGGGCTTACCGTAACGCTGCCGAACGCGGGGTTGTTTATCTCCACGGTCAGGTAGGCTATGTCCTGCCCTATGAGTATCGTCACGCCTCCCGGGTTTGGAGGCGTCCCCGCATCAAGGACGGCCAGGTCCATGGCCCCGCCGCCGGTAAAATCGTGCGCAACCAGGGCGACAGGGCTTGTTCCGGCTGGAAAATTGACGATATTCTTGCTGAAGCCGCCCGTGGCCTGGCCCTGTATGAGCGATATGTCGTTCGAGCCGGAGTTGGCCGTAACGAGGTCCAGCACCCTGTCGTCCGTTACGTCCTGGACGAGTATTCCCGAGGGGGAGGCGCCGACATTAAAGATGGTCTTGCTCAGGCTGAAACCGCCTGAGCCGTTGTTTGCAAGAAAACTCGCGGTATTGCTGCCCGCGTCAGAAAAAACTATATTGCCGCCCGGAGTGGCGGCTATGGACGAAGGCAGGCTGCCCGCCGGATAGCTTTTCTTCGCCAGCTTGAACGTCCCGTCCCCTTTTCCGAAAAGGATTGAGACCGTGCCGGAGGTCTGGTCAGCCACGGCGATGTCGAGATGCCCGTCCTTGTTGTAATCCCCTATGGTCATCGATAACGGACCTGTCGCCTGTCCGAGCGGGTAATTCGCCTTGTAAGTGAACGTCCCGTCGCCTTTACCGAGATATATCGTTACCGAGTTGTCGCCCGCGTTGCAGACGGCTATATCCGTTTTGTTGTCCTTGTTGAAGTCCGCAGTTTTTATCGCTGAGGGGCTATTAATCCCGGTCTTTAACAGTTGCGGCGAGTTAATCGACGTAATCGGCCTGAACGTCCCGCCGCCGTTCGGCAGGAGTATCGCCACGGTGTTGTTCCCGGAGTTCGCCACGGCAAGCCCTGCCCTGTAATCGGCGGGGTGCAGGAGGCTCGTAGAATTGGTGAATACGCCGGAGGCGATTCCCGACGGCGCGGAGATGGTCGAGAGCGAGGCGAACGACGGCGGAGCGCCGGGCGCAGGGGTGGTCACGGCGGTGAAGTTCCCGAACAGGCCGCTCATGGTGCCGAACGTGAATCGCCTGTTTAAGAAGACCGTTATGCTGTTGCTGTCCTTGTTGGCCACTGCCATGTCCATCACGCCGTCGTAGTTGAAATCGTCCGCCAGGAGGCCGGAAGGGTTTACGCCCGTGGTAAGGCTTATCGGCGGGACGGTGGTATAGCTCCAGAATCCGACGGCTGTAGCGGACGGCCTGTAGACCGAGACGTTGTTTCCGAGCATGTTGGCTGTAACAAGGCCGGGCATGCCGTCCCGGTAAAAATCACCCGAGGCGAGCCCGGCGGGATAACTCCCCGCGGCAAGCGCCCTCCTGCCCTGGAATGTCCCGTCGCCCCTGCCGGAATAAATCCATACCGCGTTGCCAAGGCCTCCCGCGACGGCTATGTCCGGCTTGCCGTCGCCGTCAAAGTCCCCGATTACCATTTCCTGCGGCCCTGATGGCGCGGCGAGGTACGGCTGCGGAGAGGTGAGGTTGCCGAACCCGGCTTGGGGGGCCGGCGGCGTGGTGAAATTCCCGGTTCCGTCGCCATCAAGTATCTGTATCCTGTCGTTATTGAATATCCCTACGGCCAGGTCGATATTCCCGTCCCCGTTCAAATCCGCCGCCTCTACTCCGAGCGGATTTTTGCCGGTGGGGAAGGTACTGGGAGCCTGGAACGTGCCGTCCCCGTTTCCGAGGAGCACCGCCACCTTGTTGTCGCCCCAGAGCGTAACGGCAATATCCGGTATCCCGTCGTGGTTGAAGTCCGCTATGCACACATGGCGCGGGTTTGCGCCCACGGTATAGTCCACAGGCGGCTGGAAGGTGCCGTCTCCGTTTCCGAGGAGGACGGAAATTGTCCTGGAATTATAATTTGCAACCACCAGGTCCAGCTTTCCGTCGCCGTTTAGGTCCGCCGCGCGCATGTGTACCGGGTTTGTGTCGAGTCCGGTGGTTATCTTCGTATCGGGCACGTCAAATGTCCCGTCTCCGTTTCCCGGAATGACCCTGACCTCCCTGTTGTCCCAGTCCGCCACGGCTAAGTCCGTCTTCCCCCTTCCCGTGAAGTCCCCTGTGACGACACATACCGGGTTAGAGCCGGCCCTGACAGTTTTTGTCTTATAAAACCCGCCTGTAGGCTTGGCAATCAGTATGGCTATCGTGCCGGCGGTGTTCTTGTCAGCCACGGCAATGTCGGGGATTCCGTCTCCGTTGAAATCCGCCACGGCGACAGACACGGGATTTGCGCCCGCACCGAAGTTCGTGGCCCCGGTCATGGACCATAAAACTGCAAACGCCCGGCTTGAAACGGCAATCAGAAGCAGGGCCGAAAATACGATTAAAAAAAGCCTCGGTTTCATAATCTGTAAGACCTCCGGGTTTTTAAAAAGTGTGTATAACTTTATAAAATACTTGAAACAAAGTCAATCCTTAAGATATTATGACGGGATAAGCATTTCTCCATCTCACACGAGCGCAGCGGGAATATAAAAAGAAAGGCGCATCAATGGAACCGGCCATATTCGCCGCGGACGGCGGCAGGAGGCTTGGGGATTTCACAGGCCTCCCATTCAGGCTCTACAGAAACGCCCCGCTCTGGGTGCCTCAGCTCATAATGGACGTGAAGTCCATCCTCGACAAAAAAAAGAACCCGTTCTTCGCCCACGGCGAGGCTCAATATTTTGTCGCCTATAACGGCAAAGAACCCGTTGGGCGCGTCGCCGCCATAATAGACCGCAACTACAACAAATACCACAACGTGAATGCCGGGTGGTTCGGCTTCTTCGAGTGCATCAACGACAGGGATACCGCAAAGGCGCTCATGCGCTCCGCATTCGGCTGGCTGAAGGACAGGGAGATGAATGTCGTCTACGGTCCGGCGTCCCCGACGCTTAACGACGAGGCCGGGATGCTCCTGGAAGGCTACGACAAAAGCCCCTGCATAATGATGCCGTACAACCCGCCTTACTACCACGAGCTTATGGCTGCGGTAAGCATGGAGAAGGCGAAGGACTTGTACGCCTGGTATTTAAGCTCCTCCGTGGAGCCGCCGGAGAGAATCTCCCGGATAGTCGAGCGCATAAAGAAGCGGGACAATATTACCCTTAGGCCGCTCGACATGAAGCATTTCCGGCGGGATTTGGATATTGTAAAGGCGATTTACAACTCCGCCTGGGAGCAGAACTGGGATTTTGCAAGCATGACCGACGCCGAGCTTGAGTATACCGCGGCCAAGCTAAAACCCATCGTGATGCCGGAGATGGTGCAGTTCATAGAGATCGACGGGCGGGCCGTCGCCGTGGCGATTGTCATGCCGGACATCAACATCGTATTGAAGAAAATGGGCGGACGCCTCTTCCCGTTCGGCCTGCTCAAGTTCTTGTATTACCGGCGGAAAATCACCGAGGTGCGGCTTATGATACTCGGAGTTTTACCGGAGTATCGCGGGCGGGGCTACGACGCCGTGCTGTACCACGCGATGCTCATGACGGCGAAGAAGGTGGGCATCACCGGCGGCGAGCTCTCCTGGACACTTGAGGACAACGACGCCATAAACAAGGGCATCGAGGCCATGGGAGGGAAAATCTACAAAAAATACAGGGTATACAAGAAGGATTTGTAGGGGCTTGAGTCTATTGCGCCCGCGCGAACACCGCCGCTATCCTCCTTTGTATCTCTTCCGCCGCGGCCTTTCTGTCGGGGGCGTTCTTAATCGGCCTGCCGATGACTATATAATCCGCGCCGTTTCTGAAGGCATCCTCGATGTCCACGGTCCTCTTCTGGTCGTCTGTGTTCTTCACGGGGCGGATTCCCGGCGTGATTATTATGAGCCGCTCGTCAAGGTTTTCCCTCAATGCCGGGGCTTCCAAACCGGATGAAATTACCCCGTCGCAGCCGACTTCAAGCGCCCTTTTCGCCCTTGAGAGCACCACGGATTTCACGTCCGCTTTAAAGCCCAGATCTTCGATATCGCCCTGGTCGAGGCTCGTAAGCATCGTCACGGCAAGGATTTTTACGTCGCCCTTCGCTTCCGCCGCAGCCCTTAAGATGCCGTCGTTCCCATGCACGGTGGCGAATGTTACGCCCCGGCCATTAAGCTGCCGCACGGCCCTCTTTACGGTCTCCGGGACGTCGAAGAACTTAAGGTCCACGAAGACTTTCTTCCCCCGCGCCCGAAGCCAGTCTATGAACTCATAGTATCCCCCGGCCATGAATATCTCAAGGCCCAGCTTGTAGAACCGTACACTTTCTCCCAGTTCCTCGACGAGGCTTTTGGCCTCTTCCACGGTCGGGACATCGAGCGCGAAGATAAGGCGTTCCTCAGGCGGGATGTTTCTATTGGATGGCGACAAGTCATCTCCGTTTACAGAAGTTCAGTATAAAAAACACCAAACAGGGATATTTTGTCAAGAAATTATTTCTTCACCCCCCGCTTAAGATAAAAGGGGGCAGGGGGGGGCGTTATGACTCCTGCTGGATTGTCACGTAGAAGGGTCTGCCGTTTCTGATTACCTGCACGAGGATATTCCTGCCGGGGCGGGCCTTTGAGTATTCGCGGTAGAAATCCGATACGGTGTTTACCTGGACGCCCTCTATCTTCTGAACCACGTCTCCGAAGCGAAGCCCGCCCTCGAACGCCGGACAGCCGGGGACGACCTTCAACACCAGAAGGCCAATGGCCTTTTCCATCCCGAAGCGCTCCGCAATCGGCTGGGAAATCGGTTCAAGGGTAATCCCGCACTGCATGGCAACCCGTTCCGTCGCAAGCGAATGCGCCTCAAGCTCGCCAAGAATTACAGGCAGGTGTATCTGTCTTCCGTCCCGAATAATGAGTAAGTCCACCCGTTTCCCGGCGGGGGAGTTGTAAATCTTTTCCTGAAGGGTGCGGTTGTCCTTTATCTCGTCTCCGTTCCACTCGAGCACGACGTCTCTCGGTTTTATATCGTATTTCTTGGCCGGGCTTCCGTCCAGGACGTCTGACACGAGCGCCCCCCGGACATCCCTCAGCCCAAGCCTCTGGGCCAGGCTCTCGGTCAGGTTCTGCCCAAGGAGTCCCAGGTATCCGCGCGAGATTCTGCCGTATTTCACAAGCTGCGCCATTACCTCCTTCGCCCTGTTTATGGGTATGGCGAAGCCTATCATCGTCCCTGGACCGAGGTATGCGTTGTTTATCCCCACCACCTGCCCCTGGTAGTTTATCATCGGCCCGCCGGAGTTGCCCGGCTGGATGTTTAAGTCCGCCTGTATGAAATCGAAGAACCCTATGTAGTGCGGCCCCGGCGGCCCGAAGCCTGAGACTATGCCGGCCGAGGAGAAGAAATTAAGCCCCAGGGGGTTGCCGAGAGCTATAACCCACTGGCCGACCTGGAGCTTCGAGGAATCCCCCATCCGCACCGGGACGACATTGAAATCAGGCTTGATTTTAATTACGGCGATGTCGGAGAGGGGGTCCGCCCCGACGACCTTTGCAGTGTATTCGCGCCTGTCCTTAGTCACTACCTTTAAGACCTGCGCGCCCTCTATGACGTGGTAATTCGTCAGGATAAGACCGCTTCTGTCAACGAAAAACCCCGTCCCCTCCTTTGTCTCGGCAATCTCTATGTCGCCCTTGCCGGGCCGTCCGCCGCCCCGTCCGCCGCTTATTATAAAGGCCGGGTGAGCCGCCAGGCCCTCGTTCTCTATCTTGACGAGCGACGGCATGACTTTCTGGATTACGCCGGAGAAATCCGGCAGGACGGCCTTCGCGCCTGCGCTGTACGCGCGGTCCGGGCCGCTGTCCTTCTGGAATAGGGCAAAGGCGGCCAGGGCGATTGCTGCGGCAAAAACCGCTATGGAAAAAACGGGTTTCCGGTTCATCAAGCTCCTTTTACGCCGCTTTTTCCCTCTCCTCTTCGAGCCTGGAGAGCTCCCGCATCACGCTCACGACCTCCCTCATAAACGCAGGCAGGTCGTCGGGCTTCCGTGATGTAATAAGGTTACCGTCCACTACCACCTCCGTATCGCGGTATTTACCACCCGCGGCAGTGACGTCGTCCTTTATGCCAGGCCAGCATGTCGCGCTTCTTCCGTTCATCTCCCCGGCGGATATGAGCACCTGCGCGCCGTGGCATATCGCGGCGACGTATTTGTCGTCCTCGAAGAAGCTCTTTACAATATTAAGCGCGTCTTTGTTTTGGCGCACCTCCTCCGGGGCCTTGCCGCCCGGAATGACGAGCAGGTCGTATTCTTTCGGGTTTACGTCGTAGAGGCTTTTGTCCACGGATACGGAAATACCGTGTTTGCCGGTAATCCTGTCCCCCTCGGGGGCCGCGACATCAACCTTCCAGCCTTCCTCCTTTATCCTGTAATACGGGTAGAGGACTTCCGTGTCCTCGAAATTATTCGCCGAGATCATTAACGCCTTCATTGTAATACCTCCACTCTGTTTTCTATTTTATAATTATACCATCCCTCGGAGCCTCTTGACAAAGCCGCCCGGCGCGTGTTACACATACAGAACCTATGGACATCAAAGAGCTTAAACCGCTTCTGTCGGAGATTGTCTCCGACATGGAAAAGACCGTTCCCTACGCCTGCGGGCTTGTAATGGAAACGCTCGGCGAGCGCGTGGTGGTTATGACGAAGGAGTCCCGCGTCGAACCGCTCGACCCCTCGAGGGGCGCAGTCCTGACGGTATTCACGGGGAGCGAATTCATCGAGCGCTCTACCTCGGACCTCTCCCCGGACGGGCTTAAAAAGGCCGCGCGCGAGCTTCTCAAGTCGGCTGAATTTGCCGGTATCGGCGGGAACATCCGCATAGAACCGGGCGAGAGCCTTGAGAAGGATTTCGACATAAAGGAAAAAATCCCAAACGATTCCGTGCCCCTGAAGGACAAGGTGTCGCGGTGCTCGGAATATATGGAAAAGCTCCAGGGCATGGACAAGCGCATCGTGAACGCCGTCTCTGTCTATGCCTACACCAGGAACAGGGAGCTTTACGTAAACAGGGGCAAAACTCTCTTCCAGGACGTCAAAAGGGGACAAGCCGTCATACAGGCCGTCATGAGGGACGGATCCGAGACCGCCCAGCTCCACGAAGGGGACTCGCGCCAGGGCGGATACGAGAACTCCGTGATACCTGAGGAAAAGTTCGACTCCCTCGTCCGGGACTGCGGACGCATCCTTGGCGCCCCGCGCCTCGCCCCCGGTGTCTATGACTGCATATTCTCCCCGGAATTCGCAGGCATCACGGCCCACGAGTGTTTCGGACACGGAACCGAGACGGACATGTTCTTAAAGGGCCGCTCAAGGGCGCAGGAATTTCTACATAAACCAGTCGGTTCGGCTCTTGTTAATATGTTCGACTCTCCCGCCTTTGAGGGTGCGGCGGCGAGCTTCTTCTTCGACCACGAGGGGCAGATCTCCTCCAGCACGCAGATTATAAAGGACGGAGTCCTCGTCTCCGGCATTACTGATTTAAACTCCGCCACCCGGCTTGGCGTACAAAGAACCGCCAATGGCCGTCGCGAGTCCTACGAGCGAAAGGCGTACGCCCGTATGACGAACACTTTCTTCGGGCCGGGAAACGACACTTTCGAGGACATGATAAGAAGCATCGACTCCGGCTATTACCTCACCCACCCGTCCAACGGCATGGAAGACCCGAAGGGCTGGGGAATACAGCTCGAAGGCTATCTTGCCGAGGAAATAAAGGGCGGGAAATTAACGGGCAATGTCTATACCCCGGTAATCGTAACCGGTTATCTGCCGGACATGCTGAATTCCATCAGCATGGTGGGGGATAAGTCCACGCTGTTCGGCCTCGGCTACTGCGGCAAGGGCCACAAGGAGTGGGTGAAGGTAACCGACGGCGGCCCGTTCCTGAAACTGAAGGCCAGGCTGGCGTAAGGGGGGCAAGGACGAACCCGTCCAGTCTGTCATTCTGAGACAACAGCCAAAGACGCTGTTACCGGCGCCAGTTCCTGCCGCATCTGCCAGACCGCCTAAAACCACTATCAATCCCGTATAAAAATAAAAACCGGCAAATTTTCGCGGGTATCGTATTGGCGCGGTTTCATGCCGGGAAAAGCGGTTTTCTTGCATTTTCATGGGGGCTCGGACACCGGTTTTTCGCGTCCTGGCCGGGATTCATCAAGGAGTTTTTATGCGTGTGCGGCTCGCCCGGAGATAAATTTGTTATTGACCTCAAAGCCCTTAATCTATAAGATATTCCTGCTCTGTGTGTTCCGTTTTTAAATGCGAGAGGTAAAAATGAGCTTTCAATACATAAGAAAAATGCCGTCTGTGGAGGAAATACTTGATACCATGCCGCTCCCGGAGAAGCTTGCGGAGGTAAAGAAGGAGCGGGATAAGGAGATAACCTCCGTGATAAAAGGCGAAAGCGAGAAATTCCTTGTGATTATAGGGCCTTGCTCCGCCGATAACGAGGACGCCCTGATAGAATACGTCTCGAATCTGGCCCGGCTCCAGGACGAGGTAAAAGAAAAATTAGTATTAATACCAAGGATTTACACTAACAAGCCCCGCACCACTGGCGAGGGCTACAAGGGCATGGCACACCAGCCGACGCCCACGGAAGCCCCGAATATGGTCAAGGGCCTGAAAGCAATAAGAAAAATGCACATCCGTGCCATGAAGGAGACGCACCTGACCGCCGCCGACGAGATGCTCTACCCAGAAAACTATGCGTATATCGAGGATATTTTGAGCTATGTCGCCGTAGGCGCGCGCTCGGTCGAAAATCAGCTGCACCGGCTTACGGTCAGCGGCATCGGCGTCCCGGCGGGGATGAAGAATCCTACGAACGGAGATATGGAGGTCATGCTCAATTCCGTGAACGCGGCCCAGCTCCCCCACGTCCTGGTATATAACGGCTGGGAGGTGAAGACCTCAGGAAACCCGTTAACCCATTGTATTTTAAGGGGCGCGGTTGACCAGCACGGCGCCAGCATACCGAACTACCACTATGAAAACCTGATGCGCCTCTCAGAGGTTTACAAGAAACGGAACCTTCAGTTCCCGGCGATAATCGTAGACACCAACCACGCGAATTCAAACAAGCTCTTCCATGAACAGCCGAGGATTGCCAGAGAGGTCATGCAGAGCCGCGCGACCTCCAGAACGCTCCGGAGCAGGGTAAAGGGACTTATGATAGAGAGCTATCTCGTTGAAGGTTCGCAGAAGGTCGGGGAGAACGTCTACGGCAAGTCCATAACAGACCCCTGCCTTGGCTGGGAGGACTCGGAGCGGCTTGTCCGGGACCTGGCGGAGCTTGCATAGCGTAAATTACACTGTGCGCCTTGGGATATCCTTCTTCGGGTGCCGGTTACGCCCCTATATTTTCAAAACGTAATATCTGAGCCAGACGTAAAGGGCGGATATCGCCACGGTCGTCACCATGACCGGCATGCCGTAAAGCATGTACCTGCCGAACGATATTTTCCTGCCCATCTTTTCCGACATCCCCACCACGATCACGTTGGCTGAAGCGCCGATGGCGGTGCCATTTCCGCCCAGGCAGGCCCCAAGGGCAAGCGACCACCAAACCGGCAGCATGTCCGCATGGTGCAGGAGCGCAGGCCCGGAGAGGCCGGGATGAACCTGTTTTGCCATATCTATTATCAGCGGGTTCATAGTGGCCACGAACGGGATGTTATCGATGAACGCCGACGCGAACGCCGAGAACCACATTACCAGCATGCTGGTGCCGAGCATGTTCCCGTGCGTGAGGTTCAATACCTGCACGGAAAGCCACTGTATCAGCCCGACCTTTACCACTCCGCCGATTATTATAAAAAGGCCTATAAAGAAGAAAAGCGCCGACCATTCGACCGCGAGCAGAGAGCCGTCCGGCTCGTCCTTCCGGGTCAGAAGGAGCATCAGCGCGGCCCCGGAAAGCGCTATCGTGGCGGGCTGGAGCCCCAACCTCCCCTGAAGCAGGAACCCCGCCAGCACCGCCCCGAGTACAACCAGCGATTTTATAAGGAGAGGGCGGTCTTTAATCGCATCCCGCTCGTCCATCTCCATCAGCCGCGCCTTGAGGTCGTCCCTTGTCCTGAGCCCCTTGCCCCACATGATTTTGGCCATCAGGAGATAAGCGGCCAGGATTATGATGATTACGGGAGCCAAGTTATAGATGAACGCCATGAAGTCCATATCCGCGCGGGAGCCTATCATTATATTCGGCGGGTCTCCAATCAAGGTAGCCGTGCCGCCTATATTGGATGCGATAGCGCAGGAAATCAGGAACGGTATGGGGTCTATGTCAAGCACGTCGGCGATATGCAGGGTTACCGGGGCTATAAGGAGCACGGTGGTAACGTTGTCCAGGAAGGCGGAGGCTGCGGCGGTCACCAAAGCCAATATCGCCAGTATCCTGACAGGCGAGCCTTTTCCGAGCTTGGCGCTCTTTATCGCGACATACTCGAATACGCCCGTCGGCTTCATCAGGTCCACGATGATCATCATGGACAGGAGAAGGAATATTACGTTCCAGTCCACGCCCAGATCGACGGAATAAAAGGCTTCGCCCTGGCTTAATATGCCGAGCGCGATAACCAGCGACGCCCCGCAGAGCGCCACCACTGTTTTATGGA
>JAKAHE010000029.1 GCA_021815285.1 Nitrospirota bacterium | reverse complement strand
TTTATTGAGCTTGGCCGGGTCCCCCTTGTATTTCTCCTTCAGCTCCGCAAAAAGCGGCTGGAGCTTCTGCATGCGCTTTATGGACTTCTGGCTCTTGTGCGTAAGCGGAGCAAAGATAAGCTTTATTACTACCGTGAGGACGACGATCGCCCAGCCCCAGTTGCCTACAAGCCTGTAGAAGAACTTCAGCGCGACAAAGAGCGGCTTTGCAATGAAGGCGAACCAGCCGTAATCGACAGAGCGCTCAAGCTCGTGGTCCGCGGCCTTCAGGCGGTCATACTCCTTCGGGCCGATATATAACTGGAACTTCTCTGACGGCCCGTAAGACCGAACACCGGCGATGCCGGTATCCGTAGAGCCTTTCCCCACAACCGCCGTGAAAGGCCCGGATGGCGCCACCGCGGCTATGAAATACTTGTCTGTGACGCCCGTCCAGCCCGTCTTGCCCGTGTAAGTCTTCTGCGCCTCCAGCTTTGAGGGGTTATCCTCGTGCTTGCTCCCGTCCATAAGAGTAAAAACCTGGGCGTAATTGAACCTCGTCATGGCCTTTAAGTCCGTCAGGTTACCGAATCCGTCTCCCATATACATGGTCGCGGAAGGATAACCGACAAGCTCAAAAGAACCGTCAATAAGGTAGGTTCCATCCCTGAATACAAGGGTCTTTGTGATACTCTTCCCATCCCCGCCCTGCGCCGTAAGTGTAAGCGTCCCCCGGGCGCCATTTGTCAGGGAAAGAGAGTCCCTGTCCGCCGTATATATTATACTCTCGGCCTGGGCCGGCGTCGCCCCGGCGGGCACGAGCGCAAGAGGCATTATCTGCTCGCCTGTCGGAACCATCTCAAGCGGCCTGCCATCGGCGTCCAGGTATTTTTTCAATTTGAAGCTTTTTATAGTTCCGCCTTCTGTGGTTATGACGGCGGAATAAAGAGAGGTGTCGATTGTTATGTCTTTTATCGGCGCACCTGAGACCTGTAATAATGAAACCACAGGAGGGGCGGCAGCCGGCGCGGGAGTCGCCTGCCCTGCTTTTGTCGCCTGCGGCCCGGTCGGCGCGGCTGCTACGGGCGCTTTTGCCGGCGCGGCCTTAAAGGGATTATAATACAGGTAATCATAACCAATAAGTATGGCCGTAGAGAGGACTATCGCTATTATTAAATTTTTTCCCATTTTTTACTTACGGCACCGGGTCGAATCCACCAGGATGAAGCGGATGGCATTTCACAAGTCTTT
This sequence comes from Nitrospirota bacterium, assembly GCA_021815285.1. Taxonomy (GTDB): domain Bacteria; phylum Nitrospirota; class JACRHJ01; order JACRHJ01; family JACRHJ01; genus JAKAHE01. The sequence continues at coordinate 13,077 of JAKAHE010000029.1, read as the reverse complement.
TAACCGTGAGGAAAATACCTTTTAAAAAACCGTATTTTTTTAAAGCGGTAAGGGAATATTCCGAACATGACGGATAGAAACGACAACGCGGAGGAATTATCGGAGATATTACCGCCTGGTAGAACCTGATTAAACCTATAAAAACCCATTTCATCTTCCCTTGCCTTTTATCCCGTTCTTATAGGGGGTCTCTTTAATATCGGAGAGTCTCCCTGATATCCGTCGCATGTCCTCAACTATCCCGGAAAACGAAGGACAAACAGGCGCGGCTACTCTTGCGCCGCCACGCTTTCCTGCTGTAACCCGCACTTTGTCGCCGGCGGGTTTATTTATGCCGCCTGCCCCTTCTGCCCCTTTTATTCCACTACGCCCGGAGTTTTCCCTTTGCCCCCTTGCCGTCAGGACGACATCCCAGCCGAAGAGGGTTGAGTCAAGTTCCTGACGCACCGCTTCACGTATCCGGCGCTTGACGAGGTTCCGGACACACGCGTTCCCGACCTTGCGGCTTACCGTTATACCGACCCTCAAAGGCCCTTCCGACGGTCTTATTACAGCCACAAGATACCTGCCGGGAAACCTGGCCCCTTCTTCATACACCCGCTTATACTCGGAGCTTCTCCTTATACTGCGGGATTTGTCTATGGCGTAAGCCTTTTTCTGCCCTTGGCGCGCCTGCGTTTCAAGACGAGCCTTCCGCCGGCGGTGGCCATCCTGCTTCTGAACCCGTGGGTGCGCTTCATTTTCAGCTTGCTTGGCTGGTATGTTATACTCATGTTTTCTCCCTTAAAAATCCGTGTCCTTTGTCAAAAAGGGTATTATTGTCTAAAAAACGGGAAAAGTCAAGAATAGTATTTATACTGCCGATAAAATCATGCCCTTTCATCCACTGTTTTAAAAAAGAAAAGAATAGTAACACTAATAGTCATAGGCTGTGAAGATGTGGGAAGCCACGATAACCCACTGTTATAGTAATATAGCGCCTCGTTAAAATCCTGTGGGAAAATCATGCTGTTTAGGCGTCTCTTACGGGCCTGAAACTGTCGTTTAAGGTTTTGAAAAATATTGAATTAACAGGTTTTTAAACTTCCCCGCCAGGATAGAAATATCTTGATTAGGATACCCCTTTTCTGCTATTATGATACATTCTGCGCATCGGGCGGAATGGAGGCTTGAAAGGGTGGAAACGGGAAACCTTATACGGGTCCGGCTACCTGTTTTTTAAATTTGTAAAACAATGTAAAAACATGGACTTAAACCCTGTGAAAAATAGCGAAAAATACACTGTTTTACATAACCGAAGTAATTGAAAACAAATTAATACCAGGGTTATCAACAGCTGTGGAAAACGGTGTGTGTAACTTAAACCCGAGATATAATCCAAAAATCTTTTGACTCTCAATGTGTTCTTGGTTTATCAGGAAAAATTATGCAGGAAGTGGTAAAAGACATCTGGTCGCAAGCGCAGGAACTTATCTCGAAGGAGGTAAGCCGCCAGAATTTCGATACCTGGATACGCCCGGTAAGGCTGAAATCCATTGACGCGACAGGGGTTACCTTAAACGTCCCGAACAAGTTCTTCAAGGAGTGGCTGCTCGAACACTACTTCGAGCTCCTCACCCGCACATTAAAAGAGGTCCTTGAAAGGGATGAGTTAGCAATTTTATTTCATATATCGAAGGGTTCCGGAATATCCGGGGGCTATGGCGAGACCTATGGGATAGAAGTGGCAGGCAATGGAAAAGACGTCCCGCCGCCTCCAATCGAGGGCGCGCCGGTGGCCGACCCACAGAAAATAAAAAAGCCGCACGGGTTTAACCCGAAGTATACATTCAGTAATTTCGTCGTGGGCAAGTCCAACGAGTTCGCCCACGCCGCGGCCAAGGCCGTAGCCGAGAACCCGGCCAGGGCGTATAATCCCCTGTTCGTTTACGGCGGCGTGGGCCTTGGCAAGACACACCTCCTTTCCGCTATCTGCGCGTATATAAAGGAACATTCCCCAAAAACGAGGATAACCTTTCTCACATCCGAGGAGTTCACGAACGAGCTTATCACCGCCATACACTATAACCGCATGACCGAGTTTCGGAATAAATACAGAAATACTGACCTCCTGGTGATAGACGATATACAGTTCATCGCCGGAAAGGAACGCACGCAGGAGGAATTCTTCCATACTTTCAATACCTTGCACGAATACGGCAGGCAGATTGTCCTTTCCTCGGACCGATTCCCCAAGGAAATGCCGGACATGGAAGAGCGCTTGAGATCCCGCTTTGAGTGGGGTTTAATAGCGGATATTCAGCCCCCGGACATGGAGACGAAGGCGGCAATCGTCGCCAAGAAGGCGGAGCAGGAGGGGATAACCGTCCCCGAAGACGTGTCGATGTTCCTGGCAAACAACATCAGGTCAAACATAAGGGAGCTGGAAGGCTCTCTGATACGCCTCGGGGCATACGCCTCCCTTACGGGCCGCCAGGTAACCCTGGAGCTTGCCAGGGTGGTGCTGAGGGATATCATCGCCGAAAAGGAGCGGGTAATCGGCCTCGACGAGATAATAAAGCTCGTGGCGGACCACTTCCAGATAAAAATATCCGAGATAAAGTCCAAGAAACGCACCAGAAACCTTGTCCAGCCGAGGCAGGTGGCTATGTACCTTTGCCGGACGGTCGCCGGAGCCTCGTTTCCGGAGGTCGGGAAGGCATTCGGCGGCAAGGACCATACCACCGTGCTTCACGCATGTCGCCAGGTGGAAGAAAGACGCGCAAACGACATAAAGTTCGACGCCGAGGTGGAGGCCCTGGCAAAGGCGATAAAGGGATAAAAGTAGAAGCGGTAAGGGGATAAAAGCAGAAAGGGGACCCAATGAAATTTCAGATCAAGAGGGAAGAGTTCCTTAAGGGCCTGTCGAGGGTGCAGTCCGTGGCGGACAGGCGGAATACCATGCCCGTTTTAAGCAACGCCCTGATAGAAACCGTCGAAGGCGGGGGTATAGCCATTACCGCGACGGACCTCGAAATAGGCCTCAAGGGCGTCTACCAGGCGGAGGTGACCGAGCCTGGCGGGGTGACGCTCTCGGCCAGGAAGCTCTTCGAGATCGTCCGGGAGCTGCCGGAGGAAGACGTCTCGGTGGAGAGCGCGGAGAACAACTGGGCCACCATAAGGAGCGGGAAGGCGACGTTCAAGTTTACCGGCCTGGCCAGGGAGGAATTCCCGACCCTTCCGGAGATGGAAGGCGCCGAATTCGTCCCGGTGGACCCGCTCCTGATGCACGAGCTGATACGAAAGACCATCTTCGCCGCCGGAGACAACGACACGAGATACGTATTAAACGGCATCTACATGGTCATCTCTGAGCAGGATGGCGGCTCACAGATAGAGATGGTGGGCACTGACGGCCATCGCCTGGCCGTCCTGAAGCGAAAAATATCGGCAAAGGCCGCCCCCGGCACGGCCATAATACCCAAAAAATCGGCCTCTGAGCTTAAGAAACTCCTCGACGAGGGCGAGACTGAGCTTATGATGGCGCTCTCGAAGAACCACATCGTGTTCCGTCTGGGCTCGCTCTATCTTGTCACACGCCTGATAGAGGGGAACTACCCCAACTACGAGCAGGTGATACCGACGTCGAACGACAAATCCGTATCCGTCGAGAAGGCTATCCTTACGGCGGCCTTGAGGCGCGTGTCGCTTCTCTCCCGCGAGCGTACGAACGCCGTGAAGTTTGTCCTGTCGAAGGGAAAGGCGGCCCTTACGTCGCAGAACCCGGAGATGGGCGAGGCGAGGGAAGAGCTTCCGGTCGAATACGACGGGGCCGAGCTTGAGGTGGGTTTCAACGCGAAATATTTGCTCGACGCGCTCTCCGTGATGGACCAGGACAAAGTGAGCCTGCTCCTAAAGGACAATCTCTCGCCCTGCATCATAAGTCAGGCCGGCGGAGAGTCGTACAAGTGCGTCGTCATGCCAATGCGGGTGTAAAATTAACGCTTCGTCCAGGCCCGTCATTCCCGAATGTTTTTATCGGGAATCCAGGTTTTGGTTTTTGGATTAAGGAGACACGAATGGCAAAAGCGCCTGTGGAAGAACGTTACGAGGCAGAACAGATAAAGGTGCTGGAGGGGCTGGAGGCGGTAAGGAAACGCCCGGCGATGTATATCGGCAGCACCTCCATCCTGGGTCTGCACCACCTCGTCTACGAGGTCGTGGACAACTCCGTGGACGAGGCCCTGGCCGGATACTGCGAGAACATTAACGTCATTATCCATATCGACAACTCCGTAACGGTGGAGGACGACGGGCGCGGCATACCCACAGGCATGCACCCGACGGAGGGAAAACCAGCCGCGGAGGTCGCTCTCACGGTGCTCCATGCCGGCGGCAAGTTCGACAGCTCGTCCTATAAGGTTTCCGGCGGCCTGCACGGCGTCGGCATATCTGTCGTCAACGCGCTCTCCGAATGGCTGGAGCTTGAGATATGGCGCGATGGGAAGACGTGGGAACAGCGCTACGAGCGCGGAAACCCCGTAACCCAGCTTACCGCCTCCGGCAATACCAAGAAGCGCGGCACGAAAGTTACTTTTAAACCGGACGGCCTGATATTCGAAGAGACGACGGAGTTTTCCTACGAGACGCTCTCCCAGAGGCTCAGGGAGCTGGCATTCTTAAACAAGGGCCTCAAAATCTCCATAAAAGACGAGCGCTCGGAGAAGGAACACGAGTTTTTATACCAGGGCGGGATAGTATCTTTTGTCGAACACCTCTCGAAGAACAAGACCCCGCTTCACCCGAAGCCAATATATATCGCAAAGGAGAAGGACGCGCTTATTCTCGAAGCCGCGCTACAGTATAACGACGGCTACGTGGAGAACCTCTACTCCTTCGCAAACAACATAAACACGCACGAAGGCGGCACACACCTGATAGGTTTCAAATCCGCCCTTACGCGCGCGGTAAACAACTACGCGACGACGTCCGGTCTGGCGAAGAACCTCAAGGAGAGCATCTCCGGCGACGACATCCGCGAAGGCCTGACGGCGGTAATCTCCGTAAAGCTCCCGAACCCGCAGTTCGAGGGCCAGACGAAAACGAAGCTCGGAAACTCCGAAGTCAAGGGCGTGGTGGACGGCGCGGTATACGACGCGCTGTCCACGTTCTTCGAGGAGAATCCCTCCGTCGCAAGACGCATAACGGAGAAGGCCATCACGGCCTCCCGCGCGCGGGATGCCGCGAGGAAGGCCAGGGAGCTTACAAGACGCAAAGGGGCGCTGGACGGCGGCGGATTGCCCGGCAAGCTTGCGGACTGTTCCGAGAAAGACCCGTCCAAGAGCGAGCTTTTCCTCGTCGAGGGCGAATCCGCGGGCGGCTCTGCAAAACAGGGCAGAAACCGCGCAGACCAGGCGATACTGCCGCTCAAAGGCAAGATTCTTAACGTTGAGAAGGCGCGCTTCGACAAGATGCTCACATCCGAGGAGGTGAAAGTGCTCATCACCGCGCTCGGCACCGGCATCGGACCTGAGGACTTCAACCCGGACAAGGCCCGCTACCACAAGATAATAATCATGACGGACGCGGACGTCGATGGCGCGCACATCAGGACGCTGCTCCTGACCTTCTTCTTCCGCCAGATGCCCGCCCTCATAGAGCGCGGACACCTCTACATCGCGCAGCCGCCTCTCTTCAAGGTAAAAAAGGGAAAGGCGGAACGCTACATAAAGAACGAGGCGGAGCTCGAGGAATACCTCATCGACCAGGCGGTCGAGGACTTCGCGCTGAAAGACGCCTCCGGCAAGGCCGATATTTCCGGCAGGCCGCTCGCCACAATAATAAAGAAACTCTCGAACTACGAGAAGATACTCCAGAGGATAGAGCGCAAGAAGAAAGAGCCGGAAATAATCCGCGCTCTCTCGCGGCATCCGGACTTAAACCGCCAGACGCTGAAAGACCCGGCGGCTCTGAAGGAGATAATAGAGTCCGCAAAGCAGTATATGGATGCGGCGTATCCGGGGCTTCTTTTGTCCCTTGCCGCACAGCCCGTCGAAGGAAACGGCGGCGGATACGTCATAGAGGCGGAGCTTGTAAAGGACGGGCATACGCACAAGGTCATCGTGGACGAGGAGCTTGTCGGCTCGACGGAGTTCAGGGAAATAAAGCCGCTCTCGCCAGTCGCGCTCGGGCTTGGCCCCGCGCCGTATTGCCTTGTCGAGAAGGGCGAAGAGCGTATATTCAATAATACCGCCGAGATAGTGGAATATGTATTCGCCGCCGGGAAAAAGGGACTCGGCATCCAGCGGTACAAAGGCTTGGGCGAGATGAACCCGGAGCAGCTCTGGGAGACCACCATGTCGCCGGAGAAGCGCACGCTCCTCCAGGTGAAGGTGGAGGACGCCTACACCGCCGACGAGATCTTCTCTACCCTCATGGGCGAGGACGTGGAACAGAGAAAGCTCTTCCTCCAGGGCCACGCGATGGAAGTGCGGAATCTGGATATATGATTTATCGGGGAAGAGTAAAGTCCGGGGTTAATAATGCTTCGGTAAGGATAAATTCATTAAAAGATACCTTCAAAAAGAAAGTATCTGATATTGATGAAATGGAATCGGGTACGCTTAATGTGGAATTGCAAGAACATATTAATCCGCCGTATAATTTTCCAGGGACCATAACTTTCAATAAAAAAGAAATACCAAAATTTCCAGGAGAAAACTATCCAGACGAAGGATTTACTTTTATTCCAATTAAGACAATTAATAGTGATAAAAGCTTGAAAGCATACGTTTGGAGGCCCGAAGGCACTTGCCATCCTCCAAATATAATAGAAATAATCGCAAATGTTTGTTTAAGAGAAAAATTTAATCTCTCTGAGGACGCTGAAATAAAAATTGAACTATAACTTGAGGTTCTTAAGCGAGGTATAAAATGACAATGCACCCGCAGTTCGTGGTTGATAAAAAAGGCAATAAAAAAAGCGTTCTCCTGCCTTATAAAGATTACAAGGAACTGATAGAACTTGCGCAGGATGTTATTGATGCGAAGCTGATTGACGAGGTGCGAAACGAGCCGACGGTTTCCTGGGAAGACGTAAAAAAGAGGGAGGACAGGCGGCGGGGCCTGAAGAAGTGAGTTATAGGATAAGACTCACGAAAAAGGCGGAGAAAGAGACCGCGTTATTAAGCAACGCCGATTATGAGCGAGTTTCGACAGCCATTGGAACTCTTTCAGCCCATCCCCGGCCAGCAGGTTCCCGTAAATTAAAAGGATACGAAAGCGACTGGCGGATAAGGGTTGGCCGCATCAGGGTATTGTATTTGATAGATGAGGATATTAAAGAAATAACTGTTTATAGAATAGCCTATCGTAAAGAAGCATATAGAGGAATTTAATGACCCCCATCGACGAGAATAAATCACTTGTCCCGACCGTAAACATCGAAGAGGAGATGAAGACCTCCTATCTCGATTACGCGATGAGCGTAATCGTGGGACGTGCGCTCCCGGACGTGCGGGACGGCTTAAAACCCGTGCACAGGCGCGTGCTGTTCGCCATGCACGAGCTCGGCCTCACGCGCGGCAAGCCTTACAAAAAATCCGCCCGCGTGGTCGGCGACGTGATAGGTAAATACCACCCGCACGGCGACGCCGCGGTATACGACACCATCGTCCGGCTCGCGCAGGACTTCTCCATGCGCTATCCCCTCGTGGACGGCCAGGGGAACTTCGGCTCCGTGGACGGAGACCCGCCCGCCGCGATGAGGTATACCGAAGTCCGGATGGAGCGCATAACGGACGAGATGCTTTCCGACATCGAAAAAGAGACAGTGGACTTTCAGCCGAACTACGACGAGTCCATGTTCGAGCCGACCGTGCTCCCCGCGCGCATCCCGAACCTGCTCATCAACGGCTCGACCGGCATCGCAGTCGGCATGGCCACGAACATCCCGCCGCACAACCTGCGCGAGGTGACGGACGGTGTCCTGATGCTTATAGACGACCCTGGTGCAACCGTCTTCGAGCTTATGAAGGCGATAAAAGGCCCGGACTTCCCGACTGCGGGCATAATCTACGGCAGGCGCGGCATCGAAGAGGCCTACATGCACGGGCGCGGCTCGATACAGGTGCGCGCGCGGGCGGAGATTGTCCCGATGGACAAGGGAGACCGGGAGTCGATAATCATCACCGAGCTCCCATACCAGGTGAACAAGGCGCGGCTGATAGAGAAGATTGCCGAGCTTGTGCGGGACAAGAAAATCTCCGGCATCTCGGACATCCGGGACGAATCCGACAGGGACGGGATGAGGGTTGTCCTGGAACTGCGGCGCGGAGAGATTGCCTCGGTAATATTAAACCAGCTCTACAAGTTCACGGCTATGCAGTCCACCTTCGGCGTGATCATGCTTGCGCTCGTAAACAACCAGCCGCGCGTCCTGGACCTCCGGCAGATGCTCACGCTATTCATAGCGCACCGAAAAGAAATTGTGACCCGCAGGACGCGTTTTGAGCTTAAGAAGGCCGAGGAGAAGGCCCATATACTGGAAGGCCTCAAGATAGCGCTCGATAACCTCGACGCGGTTATAAAACTCATCCGCGCCGCCGCCAGCCCGGAGGAAGCCAAAAACGGCCTGACAGTGAAGTTCGGCCTTTCGGAGATTCAGGCCCAGGCGATCCTCGACATGAAGCTACAGCGCCTCACCGGTCTCGAGCGCGACAAGATAATCGCGGACTACAAGGAAACGCTGAAGCTCATCGAGTACCTGAAATCCGTTCTGGCCTCCGACAGGATGGTGATGGAACTAATAAGGGAGGAAATCCTGAAAATAAAAGAGGCCTACGGGGACAACCGCAGGACGGAGATTGCGGAAGAGTCCACGGAGCTTACGGTCGAAGACCTCATCGCCGAAGAGGAGATGGTCATAACCATCTCGCACACCGGCTACATAAAAAGAAATCCGCTTACGCTCTACAGGAGCCAGAGAAGGGGCGGCAAGGGCAAGATCGGCATGGAGACGAAGGAAGAGGACTTCGTCGAACGGCTCTTTAGCGCCTCCACGCACGACTACCTCCTGTTCTTCACGGACAAGGGCCGGGTCTACTGGCTGAAGGTATACCAGGTGCCGGAGGCGGGACGCACCGCGCGCGGCAAGGCGATGGTGAACCTCATAAACAAGTCCTCGGACGAGCAGGTTACGGCTGTCCTGCCGGTGAAAGAATTCACCGACGATGCGTTCCTGATTATGGCCACATCCGGCGGCACGGTAAAAAAGACCGCGCTCTCCGCGTACGGCAACCCGCGCGCGGCGGGGATTATCGCCATTAACCTGAAAGAAGGCGACAGACTGATCGACGTGCGGCAGACGAGCGGAAAAGACGAAGTACTGCTGGCGACAAAAGAGGGTATGGCTATACGCTTCTCCGAATCGGACGTGCGGGACATGGGCCGGGGCGCGACAGGCGTGCGCGGCATAAAGCTCAAAAAAGACGATGAAGTGGTCGGGATGGAGCTTATCGTAAGCGAGAACGAGACCATCCTCTGCGCCACGGAGACAGGTTTCGGGAAGCGCACGAAGGCCAAGGAATACCGCACCCAGACCAGGGGCGGCCTGGGCCTGATAAACATCAAGACCGGCGGCAGGAACGGAAACGTCATAGGCATCGCGGCGGTCGAGGATACGGACGACGTTATGATGGTGACATCCAACGGCAAGATACTCAGGATGCCGGTCGCGGGCGTGTCCGTGATAGGCCGGAATACGAAGGGCGTGAAGTTCCTCGATGTCGGCGAAGGCGACAAGGTGGTGAGCCTCGCCAAACTCGCGGAAAAGGAGGAGAACGGGGGGAACGCCGGGGAAGAAACGGAGGCATGAGGATGTATTTTTTTTATGTGGACGAATCTGGAACTAAGGATACTGAAGCATTTGGTATTGGAAAAAATGGAGCAATTGTCGAGAAGGATTGGCTGTATATTCTATTTGCTATTTCAATACATAAAAGCCGATGGCAACGATTTGAGCAGGAAATTTGTGATAGAAAAATGAGAATGATTCACAAAATTAATAAGGCGACAGGAGAATGGTTTGATTTGGCGGATGCTGAAATTCATTCCGTTGTTCTAAGGAATACGAAACAAAAGAACGCGGATAGATTTTTTAAGCATTTACAAAATTCAGAAATGGATTATATAACGGAGGCGTTTTATAATTCTATACAATCCCATTACATGAATTGTTTTGCTGTTATTGTGGACAAAAGAGAGCTATATCCGAATATCAATCAAGATTATTTGCATAAAAGAACGTATGAATTTTTATTAGAAAGAATTGAGCAATTTCTTGAAAACTATCACCAGAAACAAAAAGGATTAATTATAATGGATAATAGCGGGAAAAAATTGAACCGCTCTCTAGCACTTAAACATAGCCATTTCCTGAAGAATGGCTCAAGTAGTGGCTTGAAATTTAAACATATTGTTGAAATGCCGATGTTCGTGGAAAGCAATTTATCTAACGGGGCTCAATTAGCAGATTTATGCGCTTACAATTGTTATCACGCTATTAAATATAACAAACCCGACTATTCTTATTTTCAAAAAATGTTACCATCTTTTTACAATAGTCCCAAAACCAATCCGGAAAAATTTGACGGGATAAAAATCTTTACGGAAAAATCAAGTAGAGTGCAAGACGTGATAAGGGAGGCACTTGATATAAACAAAAAGACTATCGAGTTACTTAAACCCGATAGCCTTTGTTAGTTTTTGAAGTCTGGCTGGGCGAACCATATCGAGCCGACCAGCGGCACCAGACGAGAAAAGTGTAGCCAAAACGCTGTGTCAAAGTCAAGGCCAAAATATCAATTAAAATTTTATTTATATATTATTAGTTTTTTTTATAATGGAAAAAGAATCTCACTATTATGTTTGATTTGTACGGCAGGATTTAGAATTTAAGATATTATCTTAAAAACAAATTACAAAATTTCCTCTTGTAATTCCCCGAAACCCTGATATAATTGCAACTTCGGTATAAGTATTGATAAAATAACGAAAGGGAGATTGGAAAGATGAAGGAAGGCATACACCCGAAATACGAGAAGGTTCAGATAAAATGCGCATGCGGGAACGTGATTGAGACCCGCTCCACCAGGAAAAGCGTCACTGTCGAGGTCTGCTCCGCCTGCCACCCGTTCTTTACCGGCAAGCAGAAACTTATGGACACCGAGGGACGGGTCGAGCGGTTCAACAAGAAATACGCGAAAAAGGCTTAGATACTCTCAAGCTTCATTACACGATAGGAAACCTGCGGCGAACGCTGGTTTCCTATTGTTTTTTAAAGAGGTATTATGCAGAACCAGATTAATGTCGGCGGGCAGGCCGTAATCGAGGGCGTGATGATGCGCGCGCCGCGGACTATGACTGTGGCCGTGAGGGCGCCCTCGGGCGAGATTTTGCTCAAAAAAGACGCGCTAAAGCTCATGGCCGACAGGTGGAAATTCCTGAAATGGCCGATAATAAGGGGGACGATAGCGCTCTTTTCCTCGCTCGCCCTGGGGCTGAAAGCCCTTAATTTTTCAGCGAATTGCGCGATGGAAGAGGCAAAAACGGGGTCAGGAGTCAGGGATCAGTCAGGAGGCCGGTCTACCGGCAAACCCATGACCGACCTGGCGGTCGGGCTGACCATGGCGCTCTCGATTGGGCTTGGGCTTGCGCTTTTCTTTTATCTGCCGCTCTTTATCACCCAGGGGCTGAAAAACGTCATGCCGGTTACGCAGTCTTCGTCTTTAATGTTCAACATGGTAGACGGGGTTATTCGCATAACGCTGTTTCTGCTGTACATATTCGCAATATCCCGGATGAAGGACATAAGGCGCGTATTCGAGTATCACGGCGCCGAGCACAAGGCGATATACGCGTATGAGTCGGGCGAGGCCCTGACGGTCGATAACGCCAGGAAATACTCTACCCTGCACCCGCGCTGCGGAACGAGCTTCCTGCTGATAGTCATGGTGCTCTCGATACTGGTATTTTCGTTTGTGCCGAAGTCCGCGCCGTTTTACATGAAGGCGCTCTCGCGGGTGGTTCTGATACCGGTTATCGCCGGGCTTTCGTACGAGTTCACAAGGTTCTCTTCCAGGGCAAAGGACAACGCCGTCGTCAGGGCGCTGGTCGCGCCGGGGCTCTGGCTCCAGAGGTTGACCACCAGAGAGCCGTCGGACGACCAGCTCGAGGTCGCGGTAAGGGCCTTGACTGAGGCGCTGGACGGAGAAGACAAAGGGGCGGAGGCCGTAAATTGTTTGGCAAGCTGAAATCCGTAGTGGAAAAATACGACGAGCTTCAGAGGCTCCTGTCCGACCCGAATGTCTATGGCAACCAGGCGGAGATGATGAAGTATTCGAAGGAGCAGGCGGAACTCTCTCCGGTGGTGGAGAAATACCGCGAATATCAGGACGTCGAGAAGGCGATAACCGAGGCCGAGGAGATAATAAACGACAAGAAATCCGACCCTGATTTCAGAGAGCTCGCACAGGCCGAGCTTGACGATTTGAAAGGCAAAAAGGCGTCCCTTGAGCAGGAAATGAAACTCCTCCTTGTCCCGAAAGACCCTAACGACGAGAAGAACATATTCCTTGAGATCCGGGCGGGCGCCGGCGGAGACGAGGCCGCGCTTTTCGGGGCGGACCTCTTCCGCATGTATTCGAAATATGCCGAAAAAAGGCGCTGGAAGGTGGAGGTAATATCCTCCAGCGTGACCGGCGGCGGGGGCATAAAAGAGATAATCGCCATGATAAGCGGAAAGGCCGTCTACAGCAGGCTCAAGTATGAAAGCGGCGTCCACAGGGTTCAGCGTGTCCCGGAGACGGAGGCATCCGGCAGGATACACACTTCCGCCGCGACAGTCGCCATACTGCCCGAGGCCGAAGAAGCCGAGGTGAATATAGACCAGAAGGATTTACGGATAGACATCTTCTGCGCAAGCGGCCCCGGCGGGCAGTGCGTGAACACGACTTATTCGGCGGTTCGGATTACGCATCTGCCGACAGGGCTTGTCGTCTCCTGCCAGGACGAGAGGAGCCAGCTAAAGAACAAGGCAAA
>JAKAHE010000208.1 GCA_021815285.1 Nitrospirota bacterium | reverse complement strand
AGGGCACTCATGTCATCAATGCGCCTGCGTATAAGGTCGCCGCTCGCCTTGTTGACTAGCTTCTTCATTTTGGAGGCACGATTCTTTTCTTCGCTGCCCCAGACGTAAATCAACCGTGTTTTGCCGAGCCGGGTCGCGTGGTCGAATTCGCGTTCCGTTGCGGAGGCGCCCTCCGAATCCTCGTAGCCGTATTCGTAGCCAAAAAGGCCCAGATATATGTCGCAGCGTTCGACTTCTTCCAGATATAACTGGTCGGCCCGGCGATCTTTTGCCGGGATTTCCTCGAACAGAAAAACCTCTGAGACGAAGCGGCGCAAAACGGCATCGCCGAGCAGAAAAGCCTTCAGGTCAGAGCGCTGATGCGCGAACTCCTTTTGAACGCTGCTTATGAATATTTTCAGACGGGTAGCGGGCATGAGCTATCCTATAACATTATCTGTCCAAGGTCAAGACAACGGGGGTCGCAAAGCGGCTTGTTCAGAAAATTACAACTGGTTCCCTCATGTAACGTAGCAATAATAGCTGCTGTTTACTGTGCGGTTTTTGTGCGGTTGATACCGTAAAAAAGGGGATAACACCGTGTAAGATGTTATCCCCTGCATTTCAGATTATTTAATGTTTTCAAGCAGTAACAAACATCGTGCAAAACCGACCGAGCCGCCTGATAGCCTTCACACGGCAGGGGTCACTGGTTCAAGCCCAGCATCGCCTACCATAAAAATCAAGGGGTTACAGCTCAGGCCGTAACCCCTTGTTCATTGCAAAGTTTTCAGCCCCTTGGCATGGCCCGGCGTCTCAATTGTGGTTGCCTGTTTCCGTTCCGCCTTGCCGCGCCTGCCGCGTATCCACGTGAAGGCCCTCGCCTTGACGCTTGGGCGGGAGATACCATGCCTATTTCAGGCACCGTATATTCCAGTCCCTGCAAGGCGCATCTTTCAGTCTTCCTGCCCAGGAGCCTGTCGATCGCCGCGACCATCGCGGCGTCTTCGGGAGTGACGAAGGTATACGCTTTGCCGGTCCTGCATGCGCGACCGGTGCGGCCTATCCTGTGGGTGTAGGCGTCGGAGCTGTCCGGCATGTCGTAGTTTATGACGTGCGATATCCTGGAGACGTCTATCCCGCGGGCGGCTATGTCCGTGGCCACAAGTATCTTAAACGAGCCACTGCGAAAACCGTCCAGCGCCGCCTGGCGCTTGTTCTGGGATAGGTTCCCCTGCAGGGATGCGGCCTTGTGTCCCGCCATTGCGATTTGTTCGGCGAGTTTCTTCGCCCGGTGCTTGGTCCTGGTAAAGACAAGGACGGATTCTGTCTTAGTGCGGGAGAGAAGCTCCATCAAAAGGGTGGTCTTGAAATGGTGCTCTACGGGGTAGAGCGCATGCGATATTGTTTCCGCGGGCGCCTGGTGGTCTATCTGCACAGTCACCGGGTCCTTCAATATCTCCTGCGCGAGCTTCATTATGTCTGCCGGCATCGTGGCCGAAAAAAGGAGCGTCTGCCTTTGGGCCGGGAGACTTTTCATTATCTTCCGGATGTCCGGCAGGAAGCCCATGTCAAACATCCTGTCCGCCTCGTCCAGCACGAGGGCCTCCACTCCCCGGAGGTCCACCGTTCCCCGAGCGATATGGTCCAGAAGTCTTCCGGGACAGGCGACGATTACTTCTGACCCCTTCCTCAGCTTCTGGATCTGCGGTACTATCCCGACGCCACCGTAGACTGCGGCGCTCCTGAAATCAATATGCCTGCCGAGGGTACCGAAGGCATCGTGCGTCTGCTCCGCGAGCTCGCGCGTGGGAGCTATCACCAGCACGCGCACGCGGCCCCTCGGCCCTTTGGTCAGCCGCTGCAAGAGCGGCAGCGCGAATGCCGCGGTCTTGCCCGTCCCCGTCTGGGCAAGTCCCATCACGTCTTTGCACGCCAGTACCTGGGGGATGGCCTTCTCCTGGATAGGCGTTGGAAATTTGTATCCGCAGCCTTCCAGCGCCTTCAATATCTGCGGTAATAAGCCGAGTTCCTTAAAAGTCATGTCTCTCCTTCTGAATGTTGAGTTTTTGCACGGCAATGGCCGGCATATTTCATCCGCCGACGCAGGCGCTGTAATTTTTCAGGGGAGGTTTCCGAAAAAACTGGCGAGACTGTAAGCGAATGGTTATTGGCTCTATGAATAGCCAAACTCCTCAAAGTATACATGAATCGATGCGAATTACAAGCTATATCTTTCATAACCGGATTACGCAGAATAATTATAGCTATCCGGCGCCGGGTGTGCTATGCTCACCGCAAGAACCTTAAAGCTCTATACCTTCCGAAGCACGCCAAAAACGCCGCGCTCTCAAAGATATAGAAAGGTAGAAAGCGTAAAGCAAATGCTCGAAGAAAAATCTAATTTCATCACGGTCGGTTTGCCATTGTTAAGAATTGGAAAATATACCCCCGCCTATCCACTCGTTCAGGGTGGGATGGGCGTCCGGATTTCGGCATCGGGCTTGGCGGGCGCGGTAGCGAAAGCAGGCGGCATCGGGACAATAGCGTCGGTCGGCCTGGGGTTTTCCTCTAAGTATTACACAGGCAAAAACTACTTCGAAGCCAACAAGCTCGCTCTCGCGGACGAGATTGCCGCCGCGAGAATGGCCGCCCCGGACGGCATAATCGCCGTCAACTGCATGGTCGCCCTTACTGATTACGAATCTATGGTCAGGACCGCAGCTGAAAAAGGCGCCCAGGTCATCATCTCCGGCGCGGGGCTGCCGATGCAGCTTCCGGAGTATACAAAAGACTTCCCGGACGTTGCGCTCGTCCCCATCGTCTCTTCCGTAAAGGCTGCAAGGCTCATAATCAAGAAGTGGGATAAGCTATACAGCCGCCTTCCGGACGCGATTGTCGTGGAGGCCCCGGGGATGGCGGGCGGGCATCTCGGGGCGCGCGCCGAGGAGGTGTTCAGCATCGGTATGACCCTGGAGAAGGTTGTGCCGGATCTGGTGGAGTTCCTGGCCGACGAGTTGAAGGTCGATATTCCCGTGCTTGCCGCCGGAGGCATATGGAGCAGGGAGGATGCCCTGCGCGCTTTCGGGATGGGCGCGCGGGGGGTGCAGATGGGCACACGTTTCGTCTGCACGTTCGAGTGCGACGCTCCGGAAGCCTTCAAGCGGATGTATTTAGAGGC
This sequence comes from Nitrospirota bacterium, assembly GCA_021815285.1. Classification (GTDB taxonomy): domain Bacteria; phylum Nitrospirota; class JACRHJ01; order JACRHJ01; family JACRHJ01; genus JAKAHE01. Next base: position 251 of record JAKAHE010000208.1, on the reverse strand, counting down.
CACAAGCGACGATATAATCCTTGTAGAAAGCCCGGTGGGCCTTCCCGGCAGGGCGATCAGGAACGCTTTTTCCGAGAAGCTGGCCGCGGGGCCGCCGGAGGGCCACCGCTGCACGATAAACTGCCTCAGGCACTGCTCGCTCCGCACCGATAAGACAGGCTTCTGCATTGCAAAGGCTTTGACGGCTGCCCATAAAGGAGATATCGAGGGGGGGCTTATCTTCTCTGGCTCCAACGCCGCTCGATGCACGG
>JAKAHE010000207.1 GCA_021815285.1 Nitrospirota bacterium | reverse complement strand
CGCACTCCGGCATCGACAGGGACGGCGAGCGGTTCAATCCGGCTCTTCTCGACGACTTCGCGCGGACGCTTCCTGGCAAGGGCTATTTCAATAACTCCGGCGGCCATCCGGGGAGCAGGGGCGGTCAGAAGGGGCCCGGCCAGGGTCTCTGGTACGACACGATGGTCAGGGAGATGTCGCCGGAGGAGTTCGAGGCCATGACCGGCAACCGGCCACGGCTCGGCCCGGGCGAGACGACGATACACGCCCTCGTGGGCAAGATGTACACGCTGAAGATGCCCGACAACGAATCGATGATCGCCAACATCAAGGGCGGCATACACCGGCACGTGTCAATATCTTTCGGGGCGGAGGGGCCGGTCGAGGTGAAGAGTCCGGGAGACATGCGCACGCTTTGCCGCGAGTGGCAGTCGCCCGGCGAGGCGTACGAGGCATCGTCCGTATGGCTCGGCGCTCAGCCCGGTGCGGTTGCGGTGAAATCCGCCTGCATCGGCTGTTCACATAACCACAAGGAAGAACCCAAAAAAGGAGCGGAGAAAATGGAGATCGAAGAGAAGGATTTTAACGCCTTGAAGTCGAGGGCGGAACAGGGCGAGAAGGATGGCAGCGAACTCAAGGCCCTCAAGGAGACGCTTGGGCTAAAGGACGGCGTGAGCGTACAGGACATAAAGGCGCTGGCTGCGGACGGCAAGGCATTTCGGGAGTCCCAGGTTAAGGAGTATCTGCGCCTCGGAAGGCTGGCCGGTAAGCTCCCGGACGACCCGGAGAAGCTGAAGGCGAAGGAGGCTGTGATAGCGTCCTTCCCGATGGATTTTTTGCAGGACGAGATAAAGGGACTGCGCGCCGAGGTTATGAGGACGCATCCCGACCAGGCCGAGCTTCCGGGCGAGGATCTGAAGGATAAGCGAACCAGCGGTAAGCCTGGCGAAGGCTCGAAGGCGCTCGAAACACGCGTCGGCAACGACTGGCTTGAGTAAGAGGAAGGGGGAAATTAGATGGCAAACGTGCAGGCAATCAACAAGTCCAGTAGCGGCGAGTTCAGGCTCCGCCGAATGACGCCGTCCGTCAACTGCGGCCCGATGGACATCGTAGTCATCACGACGACCGACGGTACTCTGGTCGCCGTGGCATTCAAGGCGGTTTCCGCAAATACCTCCGGCATGTTCATCATCGACGCGGAGATAATCGCATTTCCTCAGGCGAACGTCGCGATAAAGGGTGGCGACAAGCTCTACTGGGACCCGGTTAATAACTGGGCTACTAACGTCAACGCGGCCGGTTTGAAGCTTTTCGGGATCGCGCATGCGGACTCGGCGCAGGGCAACGCTACTGTAGACTGCGAGCTCATGATGGAACACGCGCTTTTATAAAAGGTAACGCATAGAAAGGAATTGATATGTTCGCACCGAAAATTAACTGGGCGAAGATGATGAAAGACGTAGGCGGAAGGTCGCCCAAAAACTGGACGCCCGAAGAGACCTCGAAGTTTATCGGGGCTATAAACGCCTATCTGAAATCGCTCGACCCGAGGGCGGTCGCCGACGCGGGTCGAGTGATGTCCGGCATGATGCTTAAACAGTGGATGGCAAGCGGCATGAAAGACAATATCCCCGCCCCGGCTGGCTATCCGTTCACTGCGCCGGGCGCGGGTGGCGGAACTCCTCTTACCCAGGCCCCCGACCCGTTCATGATCGAAAGGTATATTACCGGCACTATCGCGCCCGACCTTGGGTACGAGAAAATTTACAAGCCGGTGGACATGAGGGGCACGCGCAAGGACCACTTCACCATAGACTCGGCGACGACCTCGATTACCTGGCAGCAGGTGGACGAGGGCGAGAAGGTCTCGGTCGGCGGCGTGAGCGACAAGCAGCTTATCCTCACCGTTTACTATCTGAACTTCATGGCCGCCATCGGCTTCTTAGACGACTGGTGGGAGTTCGAGTGGTTCTGGAAGATGGACGATGTTCTGGAGCAGTTCCGGCTCAAGAGACAGATGCTCAAGACGAAGCTGGCCTACGGTCTCATCGAGGCGCTCGGCAAGGACGCGAACGGCAACGTCCTGCCCAACAATGGCGTGGACTTCGCCTTCGACACGAACCTTATCACGACCATCGACAACGCCTGCATACAGATGGTGTACGACATCGAATACCAGGGCTACGGCCTTCCGGACAATCCGAGCTTCGTGATTCTCACGCCGCCTGAGTGCTTCAAGGCCATCGCGTTCGCCCTGGACTCGCTCCTGAACCCGTTCGCTCAGGCGGAGCAGAAGGTCAGCCGCATCAACTACTCAATCGACAACATCATCACGACCAGGAGGCTTACCGATAAGTCCCACTTCTACGTCGTAATGCCGTACTACCAGACGAAGATGGGCACCTGGATGGACCTCCAGATGGAAGGGCAGCGCGACATATTCAAAAAGTCCGAAGAGATGGTCGGCAAGGAACAGTACAACTTCGGCATCGGCAATCCCAAGCAGTTCAAGCGCCTGCCGATGTCGGCGTAAACCGTAAGACCGTTACTTTTCTTTCACGGGAAAGAAAAGAAGCAAAAGAAAGCGGGACTAAATGAAAAAGATAATGGCGATTATGGCTCTGGCGCTGACTGCATCGTTTGCGGTTGCGGCTTATGCGGGAGTCAAGTTCGGAAACGGCGCTCAGTCTCAGGCGACGACGGAAGCCTATACAAACTGGACGGGCGTTTCCGGAACCGAAGAGTTCAGCTACGCAGGGACGATGAACAACGTCGATCCCAACGGCAATGTCCTGTATACGGGCACCGGGGACGTTTTTCGAGTATTTGGCTGGCGGTACGTTACCGTCCAGTGGAAAGGCGTTTACTCCGGCTGGTACAACTACTCCACGGCGTCCGGCAAGACCGCCGGGCATGCGCATCGCTTCGGCGGATACAGTTCCATATCGCCCGGCACGTTCAAACTCTACGCCGGCCCGACCGCAAGCGGCCCCTGGTCGCTGATATACGACGGCACGAGCGCCCTGTCGTTTTCGAGCGACGGCGCGATAACCATACCGAACTCCAGCAACTACATGTGCGTCTCCTGGACCCGGACGGGAAGCCGCGCGCTGGACTTCTATGTAACACCCGGCAGCGCCAACAACTGGCCTTAAGGGGGGTGATGCCATGCCTGCCTGGGCCGCAATTATTATCCCGGTCTGCACCGTTGTCGGCGCTCTGTTCGGGATCGTCGTCGGGTTCTACATGATGATGAACAAGTTCGTTACGAAGACTGACTTGTCTACTAAATGCGCCGAATGCAAGAGGGTCCAGGCGGCGGAAAAAGTTGACTTGCAGGAGTTTATCAAGGACGTGAAGAAGGATTTCCAGCACGCGCTGGAAGAGGTCAAGACGGATTTCCGGACCTGGCTTAAGGAAGCCAGGAGATAGGGGGATTTTAGTTTTGAGCGAG
>JAKAHE010000028.1 GCA_021815285.1 Nitrospirota bacterium | reverse complement strand
ACATATGTAAAGTTATATCAGAGGGGTTATGAGCCATCAAAGAAAAAAGTCGTGCATTTTACTGCCGGGCGGCGCCCTGGGTTGACCTGGAGAACACAATGCCCCTAACGACCTCGGCGTGTTTGCCGAACGGCCCCATTTTTCTGCCGTCGAATTCGGCGCGGACTCCGCCGGCGTTTCCGAGCGTCAGGACTATCTGTCTGTTCGCCTTTATCACCCTCGTCTTTCCTTTTTTGAGGATACCGCTCATCCCGCTCGTATTGTCGGCCCTGTAGGAGTAGTAGCTGTCCTCGACGGCGAAAAGCTTGAGAACGAGAGGACCAGCTGCCTGGACGGGTTTAGGCTTCTGGAGTGGACGGGGGGGGGATGTATGATTTCTGAAGGATGTTACGGCCTTCATTACCTGGGCGGGAGGTTTCTGAGCCACGGGCGCCGGAGCCGGGGCTTTAAGCGCTGGCGGCGCAGGGGGTTTTGGGGCCTGCGCTTTCATCGGCCTATTCGGAGATAAAAACAGGGCTATCCCCGTAATAACCGCGACTATGAAAATCAAGGCTGCGATTATAAGGTAGACCGGGTATCTTTTTTTTGCCGGGATTTCCGCCTGGCGTTTCCCGTGGGATATGCTTATAAGCGAGGGCTTCGGGCGGTGCTGGACTTCCCTGTCGTCCGGCGCAGGCGCCTCTCGCGGCGACAGATTAAGCGCCCTGTAGCGCGCCAGAATATCCTTGACGCTAAGGCCGAGTTCCTTCGAATATGTCCTCAGGAAACCGACCACAAAGACATCGCCAGGTATGACCGAATAGTCGTCGTCCTCAAGAGCCTTGAGGAAGGTATGGCTGATCCTCGTCTTTTCGGCTATCTCGGTAAGGGAAAGCCCTTTGGCTTCCCTCGCCGCCCTGAGTTCTTCACCGATTGTAGGCATGTCATCTCAGCAGATTGATATATTTGTCGTCCTTATGCTATGTCCTCGAAAAATGTTATCTTCCGAAACTCCCTGTAACGCCCCTCGATTTCCTTATAGTCGAGGCTTTTCATCCCGTTTAAGCTGAAGTCCTCGACATTGAACGACGCCATTACGCTCCCGAAGATTATAGCCTGCCGAAGCGATGCCTCGTCGAAATTCTGCACGTTGTCGAGGTAGCCCATGAACCCGCCGGCGAAGCTGTCTCCGGCGCCGGTCGGGTCGAATACGGCCTCGAGCGGATACGCCGGGGCGGAGAATATCCCGCCTGAATTGAACATTACGGAGCCGTACTCGCCCCGCTTTACGATAAGAGTCGCTGGCCCCATCGCCTGCACCGCCCGCGCGGCCTTGACGAGGTTCGGCTCCCCGGCGAGTTCCCTCGCCTCCGCCTCGTTTATAAGGAGGATGTCCACCTCTGCGAGCGTCTTGACAAGCTCGTCTTTTTTCCCGCCTATCCAGAAGTTCATTGTATCGCAGGCGACGAGCTTCGGCCTGTCTATCTGGTGCAGGACTTCCCTCTGGAGCACGGGGTCGATATTGGCAAGGAACACGACGTCGGAGGTGCGGTATGCGTCCGGGATGTTCGGCCTGAAGCTCTCGAAGACGTTCAACTGCGTATCGAGTGTTTTGGCCTCGTTCAGGTCGTAGCCGTACTCTCCCTTCCACCGAAACGTCCTGCCGCTTGATTTCTGGAGGCCTGAGACGTCGATCCTGCGGCTTTTCAGGAACTGGACGTGCTTGTCCGGGAAGTCGTCCCCGACGACAGCGACGAGCTTCACGTCAGTGAAGTAGCTTGCCGCCGTGGAGAAATATGTCGCCGAGCCTCCCAGGACATCGTCCGCCGTCCCGAAAGGCGTCTTCACGCTGTCTAACGCAATGGAACCCACAACCAGTAGACTCAAAATTTATCCCCCGTCAAAATTCGCCCCATAAATGGGGCAGCTACAAAATCAGCACAGTTTCAGATGTTAAACATGTAGCTGCCCGATTTATCGGGCGCTTTTAAATCCAGAATTCGCCCCGAATGTAGAATCAGACCTCCTGCCCGACGTATTTACCGATGACTGCTTCGAGCTTCCTTTTGGTTTCCTCCGGTATAAGCTCAGCCGGGGTCATTATGGCGTATTTAAGCGAATCGCCGCACCCGCACGAGCGCGAGACCGGCAGGGCCTCTACGGCTATCTGAATAATTTTCTTGGCCGTCTCCACGTTCTTTTTGAGTATTGCGATGACCGCCTCGATTGTAACGTCTTCCTCGGTCTCGTGCCAGCAGTCGTAGTCCGTAGCAAGCGCAAGCGTCGCGTAGCATATCTCAGCCTCGCGCGCGAGCTTCGCCTCGGTTACGTTAGTCATGCCGATTACGTCCACTCCCCAGCCGCGGTATATCCTCGATTCGCCCCTTGTCGAGAACTGGGGGCCCTCCATGCAGATGTAGGTCCCGCCCTTGTGCATCTTTGCCCCGGCCTTCACACCGGCATCGTAGAGCGCGCCGGAAAGCTCCCGGCAGACAGGGTCCGCAAACCCGACATGCGCCACAACCCCGCCGCCGAAGAACGTGCTGACTCGGTTTTTCGTCTGATCGTAGAACTGGTCCGGGACGACAATCTCTCCCGGCCTTATCTCTTCCTTCATGCTCCCGACGGCGGAGACGGATATTATGCGCTCTACGCCGAGCTTTTTCATGGCGTAGATGTTCGCGCGGTAGTTTATCTCCGAGGGCGTAAACCTGTGCCCACGGCCATGCCGAGGAAGGAACGCGAGCCTCCTGCCTTCGAGCGTCCCGAGGACGAATTCGTCGGACGGCTCCCCGAACGGCGTGTCCACCCGGACGGATGTGACGTATTTAAGGCCCTCCATGTCGTACAGCCCGCTTCCGCCTATGACTCCTATTTCCGCTTCGGACATATGACTCCTTCGCTGCGCCTTCTTCCCCCTCTTAAGATAAGAGGGGGAGCGAGGGGGCGTTATGAAAATACCAATATAACTGAAGAATTATAAGACACCGGGAATATTTTGTAAAGGGATTTCGGGATATTGCGCGGCGCAATAAAAAAGCCGGGGAGATTTTTCTCTCCCCGGCTTTTACGTCGAATGGAATCAACGCATTACTTGCAGGATTAGAAGAATCCCATTAAAACAAACGGCGGCGGGATGATTGATCCGGAGTTAAGGTTCCACCAGGGGCTGGAGTATGATGTGGACTTAAGCGTTATCGGCGAGATGCTTGCCGCCGGAGAGGTCATGCGGGGATAGCCTACAGTTGCGGCAACCCAGCTGGTATTGTAACCGGTCTGGTTCCAGGAGCCGCCAGAAGACGTATACATAGCCGTCACGTCAAACTCGGCTGTGGGGGATGCAATGCTCAGGACCATGTTGTGCGTATACGGTAAGCCGTTCTCCGCCGTTATGGTGCAGCTGCCGTATATATCGCTCATCGTACCGGTGAGGCCGTCGACTGTAGTGGCATTTCCAAAAGCGGGAGGGCCGTAGAGACCGGTGTTCGGAGTTATCGTCATGGCGCCGGTGGTATGATAGATCATGTATCCGCCGGTGGCCTTGATCACTTTGCCGTTTGCCGGGGCGATGGCGTTGGCGGCGTCTATCTGTATTATCGTATGGGCGTTAAGCCATATGGAGATGAAATTTACAACGCCGTTAAAAATTCCCGTGGTGTTTTCCGGGCCGGTGAGCTTCCTGTCGGCCTTTTCCGTCCATGAGAACTGCCTGAACCCGGCTGTGGCTCCTGCGGCTGTGGAATAAGTCCTGAAACCGTTTACGGTTACGCTTGCGGTAAACCCGGAGTAGTCGTCGAACCCGCCGACGCCGATTAACGTCGCACTTGCGATTGCCGGCAGGGAAAGCATGACCATACCGAGGACGAGGGTTAATAATAGTTTCTTCATAATACTCTGCCTCCTTTTTGAATGCGCGTAATTAAAAGGCCGGGGAGATTTCTCTCCCCGGTGTTTCAGAGAAAATCTGCATTAATAAAGCACCGGAGCGGTATTGCGATCCCACCAGGAGCCTGCGTAGCCCGATGCGGCCGGTTTTAAAACTATGGGCGCAAAGCTTACCGCGGGAAGGGTCATGCGGGCGGGGCCTGTCGGGGCGATGATATAGGCGGGATTATAGATATCATTACCACTCAACGAGCCGCTCGTAACCGGGTATATAGTAATCCAGCTTGCCGTGGAATTTGTCAAGCTTACGGTCATCGCCCCGGTGGTCGTGTTCCGCGCTATCTCTGCCAGGGCGTTTCCGTATATATAAATAACCGAACCTGTACCACTTAATGACATATTATACCAGGGAGCAACCCACTGACCGGCGATAAGCGGCGCCGTTAACGTCGCGCCACCAGTAGTGCGGTATATATAAAACTCCGCATTGCTTATAATCGCGCTGCCGTTCGTGCTGATGGGGTTTTCGCCGTCTATCTCCAGGACAGTCGTGTCGTTGATCCATGCATTGACCTGGAAATAATTTTCATCGCCTGAGGCGGTATAGAACTGGCCCACGGCGTTTAGCGGTCCGGTAAGCTTTTTATCGGCGGACTCGCTGACGGTAAAGGCCTTCATGCCGGTATTGGCGCCTTTTACCGTGGAATACATTGTGAAACCGCGATAGACCACACTCGCGCATGCGCCGGAGTAATTGGTGTAGCCGTTGTTATTGGTCACCGTTTCCGCGCTGGCGATTACGGGCAGGGAAAGCATGGCAATCCCGACCGCGAGGGTCAATAAAAGTTTCTTCATAATACTCTGCCTCCTTTTGAATGCTAATTAAAAAAATATCCCCGTTTGAGGGGATATTATATTAAAAAATTTTAATATTCAAGCTGAATTTTTAAATTCAGGGCAAAACGGCCCGCTGGCGCAGTACTTCGTAGAGCATAACCCCGGCAGCCACCGAGACATTCAGCGACGAGAGCCTGCCCATCATCGGGAGCGACACGAGCATGTCGCAGGAATTTCTCACCACGGGCCTTATCCCCGCACCCTCGCCGCCAAGAACAACGGCAAGCGGCGCCGTCAGGTCTGGTTTGCTGTAAGGCTCCTTCGCGTCACCGGCAAGGCCTATAATCCAGAAACCTTTTTCCTTAAGGAAATTCAGGTAGTTGGCGAGGTTAGGCACCTTTGCCACGGGCATGTGCTCCAGCGCGCCGGCGGATGCCTTTGAAACGGCGGACGTCAGATGCGCGGCCCTGTGCTCCGGAATAATCACTCCGTCCGCGCCCGCGCACTCGGCGCTGCGGATTATCGCCCCCAGGTTCTGCGGGTCCTCGACGCCGTCCAGGACTACCAGTAACGGAGATTTACCTTTTTTTACAGCAATGTCCGCAAGGCCATATGGGTCCGCATATTCCTTCGGCGGAACCGTGGCCACGACGCCCTGGTGCCGCACACCAAAGGCCATTTTCTCCAGCGCGGCCCTCGGCACAACCCGCACGGAGACGCCTTTTTTCCTTGCAATCGCAAGCAGCTGCTCGAACTGGCTACCGCCTTTGTCCTTGTCTATAAACAGCGTGTCCACCGGGCGGCTGTCGGAGCGCAGGAGCTCGATAACCGAATTAATTCCGGCAATTATCCCCTCCTCGGCCTGCGGTGAGACAAAGGATTCCGCGGAGAATTTCTCCGGCTGCGGGGGCGCAAAGTCGCTCCTGCCGGGGGCCACCGGGGCCTGTTTTTCATATGCCGGAGCGGGCCTGAAGCGGCCGGATGCGGCACGTGCCGGCCTTCTTGCCGAATAGCTATCTTCCTGTTTATATTCGCGTTTTTCCCTTGGCGGCCCTTGATATTCTCTTTTTCGGCCCCTTTCCGGAAAATCCGACCAGCGCGGCTGGTTTGAGCGGCCAACTCCGCGTTTTTGCTCGGATTCCGGCGCTGGCGCAAAACCTCCGCGCTTCATCGCCCTTGGCTGTCTGGGGCCTCCGGGGCTGCCTTTTGGAGCGCCTGTCTCGTCCCTCCGGAAGGTTTTTTGACCCGTTTCAGGCCCCCTCGAAGACCACCTGCCGGAAGATGAATCGGCGCCCCTCGCGCCACCTCTTCCCGAAGCCGGTCGACCGGCCCCGCCTCTTTCGGCCCCGTGGCCGCCCCTGCTTCCCTGGAAACCTCTCCCGGGCCCGCCTCCTGACGGTCTTCCGGAGTCCCGTCCCGGACCGCCTCCGGAGCGCCTTCCGGCCCCTCCGCTTCCTACTCTTTTATCTGCCATTTAGTCCCTTCCGGGGAATCGAGAAGCTCTATCCCCATATCTGCAAGGATGTTCCGGATTTCATCCGCCTTCTTCCAGTCTTTCGCCAGGCGCGAGGCATTCCTGTCGATGATTAATTTATCTATTGCCCCGGAAGGCAATGTGTTATCGGAAGCCGGTTCCACGCCGAATGCAGAGAGACCGTTCCTTATCCCTGCCAGCTTCTCGCCTTCGGCCTTTATGCGTATTTTGTCCCGGCTCCGCCCGAACCACTCTTCCGGGTCCCTGCCGAAGAGGTTCAGGACTCTCGATACAGTCGAGAGCGCGTCTCCCGCATGGGCAAGGGCGTCTTTTATGTGCGGGTCGCTTCTTAGAATATCCGTGTCCGAGAGCGCCCTGTTTATATCCCTGACCATCTCGAATACGCCTCCGATGGCGGACGCGGTGTTAAAGTCGTCGTCCATGGCCTCGTCAAACTTCCCCAGGAAAGCGTCCGCGCTCTTTATAAGCGCGCTCGCTGCCGGGGATATTTCTTCTTCCGTATAGGGGCCGGGCTTGTAGTTTTTCCCTATTGCGTTATTCAGGGCTTCCATCATGGTATAGAAACGGTCGAGCGCGCTTCTTCCGTCCTGGAGGCTCTGGTCGGAGAAGTCGATAGGGTTCCTGTAATGCGTGGACAGAAGAAAGAACCTGATGACCTCCGGGTCGTAGGAATCCAGTATCTCCTTTATCGTGAAGAAATTGCCAAGCGATTTGGACATCTTCTCCCGGTTCACGTTCACGAAACCATTGTGCATCCAGTAGCGCACGAAGGGTTTTCCCGTCGCGCCCTCGGCCTGCGCTATCTCGTTTTCGTGGTGCGGGAACTGAAGGTCCATTCCGCCCGCGTGTATGTCGAAGGTCTCGCCCAGGTGCAGCATGGACATGGCGGAGCATTCGATATGCCAGCCTGGCCTGCCCATGCCCCAAGGTGAATCCCATGCCGGTTCGCCCGGCTTGGACGCCTTCCAGAGGACGAAATCGAGCGGGTCGGCCTTAAGTTCGTTTACGTCCACGCGCGCGCCGGAGAGCATGTCGTCTATGGTTTTCTTCGAGAGCTTACCATAGCCCTTAAACTTCCTGACGGAGAAGAATACGTCCCCGCCGGATTCATATGCCAGGCCGCGGGCGACGAGCCTCTGCACAAGGTCTATAATGGCCTGGATGTGCTCGGTGGCCTTGGGCTCGATGTCCGGCCTCTCAACCCCAAGCCTCGCCATGTCCTTTATGTATTCGTCCGTGTATTTCTCGGCGATTTCCTTCCAGGTCTTGCCGCTTTCCTGCGCACGCTTGATTATCTTGTCGTCCACGTCCGTAAAGTTCCGGGCGTATTTAACGATATATCCCTTGCGCTGGAGGTATCTACGGACTACGTCGAAGACGACCGCGCCCCTCGCGTGTCCAAGGTGGCTGTGGTCGTAAACCGTCACGCCGCACGCGTACATCCGGACTTCCCTGTCCGTCATCGGCACAAACTCCTCCTTGCGGGAGGAGAGAGTATTGAATATTTTCAGCATTATTCTTCCCCGCCGCCTGTAGACAGGCCGCCGGACGGAGATTCGCCTCCGGAGGGCTGGCCCTCAGGCTGGGGCTGGGATTTGACCGCCGCGAGGGGCGCGGCATGGGCCGGCAGACCGGCTTCTGAGCGACCGGCGGGCATATCTTCAGGAGAAACGACGGACACAGTTTCCCCGCCGGCCGCAACTTCGGCCATATGCTCCTGCACTCTCGGCGTTTCTCCCGGGCGTCTCGGACGCCGCCTGCGGCGGCCTCTTTTCTTGAGCTGCGCAACGGATCCCTGCTCCTGTCCGGCGGGCTGCTGCCTGTCTACCGTCTCCTGCGGAAGGGGTGTTGCGGCATCGCGTTTTTTCAGGGCATGGGCCTTCATACGCTCGTCGCGCTCCATCCTCGCCATGCGGGCCTGCCTCTCCTGCACCGTCTCGGCAGTCAGATGCTCCACCTCTTCCCTTATCCTCGAAAGGGCCTCCGGCTTTACCGGCCTTACCTGTCTCTTCTCGTGGCGCGGGGGCTTTTCCTGCCTCTGTCTCTCCGGCCTCGCCCTGTCCCTTTCAGCCGCCGGAACCTCCTGAAGCCCCATCTTCTGCTCCAGTCGCGTTATACTCTTCTGCATACGGACAAGGGCCTCGTTCAAGGGGTCTGGCATATGGACGTGGTCGAGCATGGAAGCCTCCATCATCTTCTCGCCGTGAATCTTCACGACCCTGCCCGGAACTCCCACGACCGTGGAATGCGGCGGGACGGACTTAAGCACCACGGCGTTCGCGCCCACCTTTACGTGGTCTCCTATGGTAATCGCGCCCAGAATCTTTGCCCCGGTGCCGACGACTACATAATTCCCAATGGTCGGGTGACGCTTGCCGCGCTCCTTACCCGTGCCGCCAAGGGTAACGCCCTGGAATATGACGACGTGCTCGCCTATCTCCGTCGTCTCGCCGATTACGACACCCATGCCGTGGTCAATAAAGAAGCTCTTTCCTATCTTGGCGGCGGGATGTATCTCGATGCCCGTAAAGAACCTTGTCGCCTGACTGAGCGCCCGCGCGAAGAACGGCATACCCATCCTGTGCAGCCAGTGGGCTATTCTGTGCATGAGTATCGCGTGGAAGCCGGCGTAAGTAAAGATTACTTCAAGCCTGCTCGTGGCGGCAGGATCCATCTCGAAGACGGCCCTGAAATCCGCCCTGATATTATCGAACATTTTTTCCTCGTTTATTCCGATTCCATCAGGGTGCAGACTGCCAGCGCGGCGATGCCCTCGCCCCTGCCTTCCGGTCCAAGGCCTTCGGTGGTGGTGGCCTTTATGTTCACCCTGTCGCCGGTTATTCCCAGGTCGGAAGCCAGGTGTACCCTCATGGCGGGTATATGCGGGGCCAGCTTCGGAGCCTGCGCGACGATTATGGAATCAATATTATTGACTTTGAAATGTTTTTCCCCGAGCAGCCCTGCGACCTTGCGCAGAAGTTCCCTGCTCGAAATCCCTTTGTATGCCGGGTCGGTGTCCGGGAAATTCGTCCCTATGTCCGGAAGGCCGGCGGCCCCCAGGAGCGCGTCCATTACGGCATGGATAAGGACGTCCGCGTCCGAGTGGCCCAGGAGGCCCTTGGCATATGGAATCTCAACACCTCCAAGGATGAGTTTCCTGCCCTCCACGAGTCTGTGGACATCATAACCGTTTCCGACCCTCATTTTCCGCAGGCCGCCTTCCCCGCCATATTCCCAACCCCGGACTGGCTGGCGAGGATGGCCTTCGCCAGTATCATGTCCTCCGGGGTGGTGATTTTGATGTTGGCGTACGAGCCTGCGACAACCCTCACGGAACCGCCGTATCTCTCCACCAGCGAGGCCTCGTCGGTACCGTAAAAACCGTCCGCATATGCCTTCCTGAAGGCTTCGGCAATTACCCTGTACGGAAACGCCTGGGGGGTCTGGATATGCCAGAAAAGCCGCCTGTCCAGAGTCCTGCGGACAAGGCGGTCCGGGCCGACCTCCTTCAGGGTATCCTTTGCGGGGACGGCGAGAACGGCGCCGTCGCACTCGTCAAGGGCAAGTATAAGCTCCGAAACCATCTCTCGGGTCACGAACGGGCGGACGCCGTCGTGAACCATGACCCAGCCGCCGGGAGGCTCCATAGCCATAAGCCCGTTCCTGACCGAGTCCTGCCGCTCCCTTCCGCCGGGGACTACCCGCCTTACTTTTTTGAGTCCCTGGCTGTCCACGCACCGCTCAAGGCATTCCTCCATCTCCGCTTCCGGGACTATGGGTATTATCTCGCGGACCTCCGGCATCTCCTCGAAGCGCCTGAGCGTGTGCGCGAGAACCGGCATGCCGTTCAGGAGCAGGAACTGCTTTTTTATGCGCCCGCCCATACGGCTTCCGGAACCAGCCGCCGGGACAAGGACGGTAACGGAACCAGGGCCGGACGCCACCCTGCCTTTATCCGCCACCGCTTTTTTCTTTGGATTGCCCCCGGCCACTTCCTCTGCCCCGGCCCGGAAATCAACTCGCGTTGACAACCTGGTATTCCTCTTTCTCGGTCTCTTCCTTGAGCTTCGTGAATATCATCCGCCCCGCTGTCGTCTGGAGCACCGATGTAACCGCAACGTCCACGGTCTTCCCGATGTGCTTCCTGCCGTTCTCCACGACTATCATCGTGCCGTCGTCGAGGTAGCCCACGCCCTGGCCGAATTCCTTGCCCTCCTTGAGGACGAACACCCTCATAAGCTCGCCCGGCAGGACGACAGGCTTTACGGCGTTTGAAAGCTCGTTTATGTTCAGCACGGTTACACCCTGGAGCTCCGCCACCTTGTTCAGGTTAAAGTCGTTCGTGATTATCTTCGCGTTTTTTACCTTCGCAAGCGCCACGAGCTTCGCATCGACTTCCCGAATCTTGGGGAAATCCTCCTCCACCACGCGCACGTCCAAGCCCGCCGTCTTCTGGATGCGGTGCAGGATGTCGAGCCCCCTCCTGCCCCTGGCCCTCTTCAGTGGGTCGGACGAGTCGGCAATGTGCTGAAGCTCGTGGAGTATGAACTGCGGTATCATGAACACGCCTTCGAGAAAGCCGGTCTCGCAGATGTCGGCAATCCTGCCGTCGATTATGACGCTGGTATCGAGAATCTTGATGTTGCCCGCCTCAGTCGAGGCCTTGAATATGCCTATTGTCCTTCTGAAATCGAACTCTATACCCTTACGGGCCCCGAAGGCAAGCCCGAAATAGGCGAACACGGAGTATATGAAGAACCGGGTTATGCCCCCGACGGTGGCCGAAAGGGGAAGGTTCTTTATCGGAACGCAGACGAGCGCGGCAAGCATTATGCCGAGGGCGAGGCCGATTATGGCGCCGGTCAAAGCCCTGACCGGCGCCCTTCTTACGGCAAGCTCAAGGACAATGGCCGCCATGCCGACGGCCAGGCCTATTCCCGCGCCCAGGAAAGTATTGCCTCCCAGGTTAGTCATCTGCGAGAATATCAACTGCCCCATTATCGCCGCGACGGCGAGGAAAACCACCCTGATTACACTGAACATCATTAAAAAGACCTCCAAACAAATATCATAACTCCCCCGCTTCGCTTCCCCCTCTTATCTTAAGAGGGGGACAGAGGGGGCGTTATTCTCCAGGGCTTACCGGGAGCCACAGCTCCGCCCCCTGCCTGTTTATGAGCAGGAGCACGGCGGCCTTCTTCTTCAGCTTCCCGACCTGGGTATTATAATCCTTCACGTTCTTTACGGTATGCCTGTCTATCTCCGTTATCACGTCGCCCCTCTGGAGGCCTGATTCCTCAGCCGCGCTCCCCGGCTTAACGGAGACGACCGCAACGCCGGTCGCATCTGACGAAAGCCCGAGCTTGCTTATAAGCTCCGGGGTGAGGTTCTCGACGCTCACGCCTGAGAGAGCCGTGGCCTTGCCCGCTTCCTCGGGCTTCCCTGTCGCCGCCTCCTCTTTTTTGGGCAGTTCGCCTACGGTCACGGTGAGCGTAACATCCTTCTTGTCCCTTATTACAACGACCTTCACCTTGCTCCCGACTGCGGTGGAGGCCGTAAGGTTCCTGAGATGCCCGGAATCCTCTACCTTCTGGCCGTTGAATTCCTCTATCACGTCGCCCGACTCGAAGCCCGCCTTCTCAGCCGGGCTGCCCTTCACAACTTCGCCGACAAGCGCGCCCTCGCCTACCGGGACTCCGAACTGCTTTGCAAGTTCAGGCGTCACGTCCTGCACGGACACGCCCATATAGCCCCTTATCACCTTCCCGGTCTTGATCAGGCTTTCCATGACCTGCCTGGCCATATCGGAGGGCACGGCGAAACCTATGCCCTGGTAGCCGCCCGTGCGAGAGTATATGGCGGTATTTATACCGACAAGCTCGCCCTTCATGTTCACGAGCGCGCCGCCGGAGTTGCCCGGGTTTATAGCGGCGTCTGTCTGGATGAAGTCCTCGTAGTCCTCTATGCCGACGTTTGCGCGGCCAACGGCGCTGATAATCCCCATGGTTACCGACTGCGTAAGACCGAACGGCGATCCGACGGCCATCACCATCTCTCCGGGTCTCAACTTGTGCGAATCCCCCCAGGTTATCGTCGGAAGGTTCGTAGCGGGTATCTTCACGACGGCGATGTCGCTCCTGGAATCCGCTCCGACGACCTTGGCCTTGAATTCGCGCTTGTCCGCAAGGACGACCTTTATTTCGGTTGCGCCCTCGATTACATGATTGTTTGTAATTATATAGCCGTCCTGGGAGACGATTACGCCCGAACCCAGGCTCCGTTCCTTGTACTTATACTCCCGCCCGCCCGGCTCGTTCGGCTCGCCGAAGAATTTCCTGAAGAAAGGGTCCTCGAAGAACGGGTACATCGGGTTTTCTTCCTTGATTGTCTTGGTAGTCGATATATTTACCACGGCAGGCGTAACCTGCGCGGCGACGTCCGCCAGGGCGTCCGACATCTGGACAAGGGCCGGAGATACCTTGAAGGGCTTTTCCTTCTGCGCCTTGCTGATGTTCATTATGCCAAGACGCGAAGAGACTATGAGACCGGAAACGACACCGACGGCAACAAGGACTACTACCCACATCCACGTCAGAAGTTTTTTGCGGTTCATTTTGGAATTACCTCCCGAATCATTTCTACAAAATTATAACACCCGCTACCCCAGAAGTAAATAAGTTATTGAGTTTTACGGAAATTTCAGCCCCGGAGGCCGCACCTTGCATACCCCCCGGAGGTTCCTGTAATGCCCGTCCAGGTCGAGACCATATCCCACGAGGAAGTGGTCGTCAACCAGAAAACCGGTATAGTCCGGGTTTATTTCCGCTTTTCTTCCGGCTCGTTTATCCA
Source organism: Nitrospirota bacterium (assembly GCA_021815285.1). Classification (GTDB taxonomy): domain Bacteria; phylum Nitrospirota; class JACRHJ01; order JACRHJ01; family JACRHJ01; genus JAKAHE01. Next base: position 1,553 of record JAKAHE010000028.1, on the reverse strand, counting down.
GGAGGGCGCAAACCTTCAACGTCTTTGGATTGTCAGCCTTAAGCCTTTGAATAATAACGCTTAAAGTAAGCCCCGTATCCACGATATCCTCCACTATCAGAACATCTTTCCCCTTAATATCCGTCTTAAGCCAGCAGTCCACCTCTACGTCTCCGGAACTTTTCGTCGAGGCGTAGCTCCTCACCTTCAGGAAATCCGCCTCCACCGGCGTCGTAAGTTCCCGGATTAAATCGGAAAAAAAGATAAAAGAGCCGTTCAGGACGCATACGGCGAGTATCCCCCGGCCAGCATAATCCCGGTTTATTTCGGCCCCAAGCCGCCTTACAGCCGCCGAAATCTCCCCGGGAGAAATCACCTCGGAAAGCTCTTTCATGCCCCTGCCTGTATTACCTTACAGCCGGATTGCCGGCGGTTTAAGTCAGCCTGCTCGAACATATTCCTGTTCAAATAAATTACCACCATGTATTAAACGAGTCAAGAAAAGTGAAAAATTCCGGCAAGCTTACGTTTTGTGGCAGCCCGTGCAGCGAGGGTCTTCGGACATCTGCTTTTTCAGGCCGCCGGGAAACTTCTTCTGGAATGGCCCATGGCACTTCGGGCAGTCCTTGAACCCAAGGGCCTGGTGCATCAGCACCATTTTCGGATTTTTGCTGTGGCAGGAGTTGCAGGCGATAGACGCCGACGGGAAAAGCACGGCGGAAGCTGCCAGGGCGAAATATAAAATCCTGAACCATTTCATACGCTAATTACAGAGAGCCTCTATATTTTTATAAGCTTCCCGTCCGCGTTTGTCAATATTAAATTATGAAGCTCTAATTTATTGACTTCCCGCCGCAAAAACGCTATAAAATATAATCATAAAAAGACGCGCGGCAAGGCATTGGAGGAGAAAATGAAGTATAACTTGACGGCGATTATAGAGAGAGAGGACGACGGCTACGTTTCCTTGTGTCCCGAACTCGACATTGCCAGCCAGGGCGATACCATCGAGGAGGCGCGGGGAAATCTCATAGAGGCTTTGGAATTATTTCTCGAAACCGCGCCCTCCGAGGAAATAAGGCAGCGACTTCACGGAGATGTCTTCGTAACGCGCGTCGAGGTTGCCATTGGGTAAACTTCGCGTCCTGTCGGGCAGAGAAATTTGCGATATTCTGGCAAGACACGGTTTTATCGAAGTCAGGAGGCGCGGCAGCCACATAGCCATGCAGAAGAAAACGCCCGACGGTACGGTTACGGTGCCAGTCCCGGATCACCACGAGGTAAGGATAGGAACGCTTCAATCCATTATCAGGCAGTCCGGCCTGCTAAAGTCCGAATTCGAATAATCGCCCCTGCCAGCCGGCCAACTTCATATTTATTGACTTATCCCCGCAAAAACGCTATAAATCCCCGCTATGGAATTATTCCTTCAGCAGATAATCAACGGACTGACGGTGGGCGCGGTATACGCCCTCATCGCGCTCGGATACACGATGGTCTACGGCATCCTCGAGCTTATAAACTTCGCGCACGGCGAGATTTACATGCTTGGGGCATACCTGGGGATAATACTC
>JAKAHE010000027.1 GCA_021815285.1 Nitrospirota bacterium | reverse complement strand
ACGGCGTGCACGTCCACCCGGAGATGATAAGGCTCGCCATGAAGATGAAGCCCACCGATAAAATTCTTCTCGTCTCGGATTCGCTCGCGCAGGCAAAGACTCCGGAACACCCGGAAGCCTCGCCGCTTTATCTCCCGGCAGAGGCGGGCAGGCCTGCGACGCTTGCCGGAGGCGGGCTTACGCTCATGGAATGCGTGGAACGGATGACGCGCCTCGCCGGAGCGCCTACGGAGTCCGCGCAGAGTTTCGCATCCGGAAATCCGCAGAGGTTCCTCGCCGAAAAATAAAGCCCGCGACCGAAATCGCGGGCTTTATGCCGTCATTCCCGTGCAAGCGGGAATCCAGGTTTTTCCTTTTTACCCTCGTCCTTTCACGGGAGAGGGTGGCGCTCGCCGCCGGTAGGCCGGCCTACCTCGCCGGGATCCTCGTTACGGTGTTGCCGCTATAGTTCGTCACCCACATGTTCGCGCCGTCGAAGGCTATGCCCCATGGCGAGTTCACGTTGTAAGTGCTCACCAAGGCGCCGTTCCGCTTATACTCTTGTACGCTTCCGCTCGACACCCATATGTTCGTCCCGTCGAAGGCTACGTCGGTGGAAACGCCGCTAAGGTTAAGGGGGCTGAAGCCCGTTGGAGTCCCGGTGGCGGCGTTAATCACGGTAACGCTGGTGCTGGCTTCACTCGTCACCCAGATATTTGTCCCGTCGAATGCTACACCCGCTGGATCGGTCCCCACGGAGTACGAAGTCCCGACCACGCCGGTGCTTGCATCGATCTCAGTCACGGTGCCGCCGTTATAGCCCGCAACCCACATATTCGTGCCGTCGAAGGCTATGCCCATGTTATCGTCTAATAAGGAAATGGGGCTGAAGCCCGTTGGAGTCCCGGTGGAGGCATTCAGCACAGTCACGCCGCCATTGTACCCCACCCATATGTTATTGTTGACGCCATCGAAGGCTATGGACCTGGGACTGCTTCCCGCGGAAATGGGATTGCCGCTGTTTATATTCGATGCGGTCTTGCCCGTCGCGGCGTTTATCACGGACACGGTGCTATCGCCTATGTTCAACACCCACATGTTCGTCCCGTCGAAGGCTATGCCTTCAGGACTGGTCCCCACGTGAACAGGGCTGAAACTTGTCGGGGCCCCGGTGGCGGCGTTAAGCACGGTTACGGTGTTGTCGCCATAGTTCGTCACCCAAATGTTCGTCCCGTCGAAGGCTATCTTACGGGGGTAGCTCCCCACGGTGTATGTTCTATTATACCACTGCATAAGCGCCGCCTGCATCGCGGACGGGTTCTTCGCCACGGCAGCCTGAGCCTGCGCATCGACGTAATTCTTGGTCGCGGCCTGATTGCCGCTTGTCGGGTCGCCGGACAGGGTCAATGCGCCGCTTAAAACCGCCAAGCCGTTGTCCACGCTCAATCCGCTGGTTACCTCTGTATTGCCTAATATCGCGGGACCAGCTGTCAATGCGTGGACCGTCAGGTCGCCGGAGAGCGTTCCGCCGGAAAGGGGGAGCAGGCCCGCCTCGGCCCCTTCCGCGCGCATAACTTCATTTTCCAGACCCGATTCGGTGTTTCCGATACTGGTATTCAGGCCCGCTTCGACCCCTGTCTTCGAGGTGGAGAGGTTCGTAAACCTCGTGGTCAACGCGCCGACATCCGCGCCGCTCGCCGCGCCGTAGGTCATCTCATACCTTGCCGCGCCGACACCGGGAACGAGAACTATCAGTTCGTACGTCCCCGGAGCCGGTGGGGTGGCGGGAAGGCTTGCGGTGATGACCTGCGAAATCTTCGACAGGGTCTGAACGGAGCTGACAAGCTCGTTGCTTGGAAATACTTTCGCGTTCGGCACAGGTGCGCCAAAATATACCTGCGGATGCAAACCGAAACCGAATCCATTAATGGTTATGGTATTCGGCGTCGTGGAATAATTGATCGTGGCTGAAGATATGGCCACCGCCCACGCCGGCGCGGATAAAAGGGTTAACATTAAAACAGCGAACGAACCGACAAGCAACCTTTTCACTTGACTGCCTCCTTGGAACTCGGTTGAACATAATAACAAAATAACAAACCGGATTCATTTACTCATAATAATACCGGGTAGTCAAGTTAATTGTATCGGGAAATTTTTTTTATTGATAACAGTCCCGGATTATACACGGAGGTTGCCGCTTGCCAAAGTTTAACCGTAAAGAATATGGAGAAGTTCACGGGTTTTGCGGGGTATCGGAAACGGGCTGAAAACGGCCCATAATTGGCCTGTTCCTGGCGGGAACAGTGGCGCAGGGATATGCCTAATAAAAATCTTTGACAAATTGAATAGTTCCATTTACAATATCCAAGATTATGAAAATTCATACCCTCGGCAAAGGCAGGATAGAGAAGTTCCTACGGAGGCTTATGAGCCAAGGCTCGCGCGGCTCTGCCCCGAAGCTCGACGAGGTATTAAAGGAAATTCTTGTAAAAGCTGATGAATTCGTCCCATCCGAGGCAGGCTCGATACTCCTTGACGACCCCTATATAAAATCCGAACATATCGACGACCCGTTCAAAAACCAGCTTCATTTCGTCGCCTGTTTCGGGCCAGTGGCCGAAAAAGTCCTGGGCATGACCATACCAGCCACATACGGCATCGCCGGGAAGACTTACATTGCCGGGCGTCCGTACATGAACGAAAATGGCAATAAAAAAGAAGACTTGCATGATGCGATAGATAAAAAACTGGCCACGAAGACCCGCTCCATTCTCTGCGTTCCAATCGTTCTTGGCCACTCCGTCTGCGGAGTAATAGAGCTTATAAACAGGAAGGGCAAAAAGAGCTACAGCAAGGATGAAATGAAACTCCTCGAGATATTCGCGGGTTACACCTCCACCCTCATCCAGAACGCCCTCGACGCCAACAGAAATGAGGAACTGACAAAACGGGACGACCTGACAGGTCTGTTTAACGACCGTTATTTTCACCGTCAGCTCTCCGAAGAACTCAAGAAGGCCAAGCGCTCCGGCAGGAATATTTCCCTTCTGTTCCTTGACCTCGACAACTTCAAGCAGGTGAACGACAGCTACGGGCATCTGGTCGGGAGCCGCACCCTGGCCGAGGTGGGCCACTTAATCCGCGACGCCCTTGAGGGAGAAAACGCGAGCATTGTGCGCTACGGGGGCGACGAATTCGCCATAATTCTGCCCGGCAGGTCCCGCGACGAGGCCTATCTCCTGGCAGAGCGGGTGCGCGGAGTCATCCAGCACGCGGTCTTCCTGAAGGAAAAAGTACGAGGCGAACAGCCTTATAATATCGCCGGAGTCATAACGTGCAGTGTCGGCATCTCGTCGTTTTTCGAGGACGGGCTTGAGGGCGGGAGTCTCGAAGAAGAAAAGATAGCATTCATACGCCACGCTGACAAAGCGATGTACATTGCAAAAGAAAGCGGCAAGAACAATATCAGTTTTGGAGAAAAGCAGGACGGAAGCATAGGCGTCATATCCCCTCACGCGGCGCGCAGGGCCGACTGGTAAGGCTGCGGCAGGAACATTACCGGCGCCGGTGAGTGCTTCAGCATCTCCTCCGCCACGCTCCCGATTACTTCGCCTCCCAACTCGGCAGCTTGTTTGCCGGCCCCGCCCACTGTCTTTTCCAGGCCTATTCTGACCCTTCTGCCCCTTGACGGCATTATAATCATCCCGGCCTTTTCCTCCACGGCAATCTCTATTATTCCGGAAGGCGCCTCTCCCCGGTGGACATGAACGGTCGTCTTAAGCCCTGCTTTTTCGAACTCGCCGGCATAATCCGCGAGCGCGCCTTCAGCCGCAACCTCGAAATCGCGCTGGACTTCCCTGGATGTCCCGGCCTCCACCACATGCGCCAGGACGACCTCGCGCACGACAACCCTTGCAAGGGGTCTTAAAAATTCCGCCGCCTCGCCTGGGAAATCCGTTATGTCCACAGGGACAATAACCTTGCCCATAGGCCATAGCGGCGCCTTCTTCACGAGCCCGCTTTCCCGCGCCCCGGCCAGGTCCTTCAAGACCTCGCTGCAACCCCATGAGAGGTCTGTCGCGCAGAGAACCCTGTCGAAAACGGTATCCATAAAACCTCCGTCAATACCGGGTGTAAGGCAACTCTGGATAGTCGAATCTCGGCATTGTGCCGGTCAGGCTCCTGAGGAAATCCGCTATCAGCGCCGCGTCTTTTCTGTCGATATTAGTGTTCAGGGCCTCATTGCCCATGACTACGACCGCGCCCTCTAGAGTGTTGACCGAGCCGTTATTGAAATAGGGCGCGGTCAGCTCGACATTTCTCAGCGTAGGGGTTCTGAACGCGGACAGGTCAGCCGGGTCCTTCGTTATCTTGAACCGTCCTTCATCGACAGAACCCGGAACTTTTATGTGATGGAAGTTGCCGTCGGAGAGAACCGGCCCGTTGTGGCAGGCCGTGCATCCCTTTTCCTGGAACAGGCGGTATCCCGCCCTTGCGTCTTTGGAGAGAGCGAGTTTATCGCCCCGCAGGTAGCGGTCGAAAGGGGAATCGGGGGTTATGAGCGTGCGTTCAAATGTGGCTATCGCCTTGGCGACATTGCCGGGCGTTATCGGATCTGTCCCTCCGAAGACCTCCTTGAACCGCGTTACATATTCCGGGACCTGCTTGAGGTTATTCACCATCTGCGCGAGGGTCTGCTTCATCTCGACGTCGGCCTGTATCGGCCCAAGCGCCTGCGCCTCCAGCCCGTCCGCCCTGCCGTCCCAGAACTGCGCCTTTATGAATGCGGCGTTTAGGATGGTCGGGGTATTCCTCGGGCCTTCGCTCATCGCATGGCCGAGCGCGCGCGGCAGGCGATCCGTATATCCCATGGCTGGGTTGTGGCACGTGGCGCAGCTTATCCATTTCGAGCCGGAAAGCCGCGGGTCGAAAAACAGCATCTTTCCGAGCTCTATTTTCTGCGGGGTCATTGAATTATCCGCCGGTATCGGCGGCAGCGCGGGCAATGGTTCTATCTCCGCCGCCCATGCCGGAACAGAGACCGATAGCATGGCGGACACGAAAACGGCAAGTATTAAAGGCCGCATGTTTTTTTCTCCTTTGTGAAGGATTTCTTCTTACGGCATCTTCCCGACCAGCACACTGCTCCGCGCGTGTTTTACAACCCTCTGCGATACGTCCCCGATGAGCATTCCCTTTATCCCGCGCATACCGGACGACCCCATTACCGTTATGTCCGGGGCCATCTCGTCTATCGCCGCAAGTATCTCGGATTCCGGCACTCCGACAGTCACATGCTCCCTGACGGTCCTGAAACGGTCCCTCAGCGCCTTTGCGTCTTCCACGACATATCCCTCCGCCTGCTCCATCAGGTGCCTTCTCAGTTCCGTCATCATCGTGGACGTCTCGCTGTAAGGGTAATACATCTCAGGCAGGCTCGAAACCTGCATGTCCACCACGGACAGGACGTCCACTTCCGTATCTGGCTTGAACGGGAGCTTCATGAACAGGTCGCGCGCATACTTTGCGTGGGGCGAGCCATCCGTGCAGTAAAGCGCCTTCAAGGGTTTTTTCTGCATACCGTCCCGGACGATCAGGACGGAACTGCCGCCGTGCCGCAGAACGTGATTTGAGACGCTGCCAAGAAGGAACCTGCTCAGGCCGGTATGCCCCTTGTGCCCCATGACGGCCAGGTCCGCCCCGAGCTCCACGATTGCCTCGGTAATCTCCCTCGCGGGGTCTCCCTCGCGGACGACATCCGCCGCTTCGAGACCGGCCTGCCTGAACCTCTCCGCCACGTCCGCCACGAGCTTTTTAGCTGCCGCCTTGCCCGCCTTGCGGAAATCCCGGTTCGGGTCGATGGTGTCCGGCAGGACGAACTCCTTCAGGACGTGCAGGATCACGAAGCTGTCTTCCGGATCGAATCCCAGCGACAGAAGGAAATCCATGGCCGCCCGCGACGGTTCCGAGCCGTCGGTCGCAAAAAGTATGCGCATCAAAGCCTCCTTGATTAAAGTATAACAGATAAAAATTCCGGGGATGTTTTTATGAGGATTTTTCATGGTCAGTATCATGGGTTATTGACTTAACTGATTTATATCATTATAATTTTTAAACGGAGAAACGCATGAAACAACTAAGGCTTCTGATAATAGACGACGACCCGGAAATCAGCGGCTACATAAAGATGATGCTGGCCCACGACGCGCCGCATTTCCGGATAGACATGCTGGAAAGCTCCCGCGAGTGCCTGGAATACTTAAGGGAAAACGAGGTAGACTGCATACTTTCGGATTACCAGATGCCGGAAATGGGCGGCATGGAACTCCTGGAAACCATAAGAAGCAGCGGCAGCGACATACCGTTCATATTCATAACCGGCCAGGGCTCCGAGGAGGTAGCGAGAGAGGCGTTCAAACACGGAGCGAACGACTACTTCACAAAGGACATAGGTTTCGCGCATTTCCCGCGCATAATCAATTCCATCGAGCAGGCTGTAAAAAACCGGGAGGATAACCGCCAGAGAAGGCTTACGGATGAGAAAGTAGTCCACCTTAACCGGCTTTATTCCGTGATAAGCGGGATAAACAAGGCGATAGTCCGCACGCGCGACAGAAAGGCGCTCATGGAAAACGCCTGCCGGATAGCCGTGGAAGACGGCTTTTTCAAACTGGCCTGGGTCGGCATGGTAAACCCCGACGATTTGAGTGTTGTGCCGATAGCGAAATGGGGAAACGACGAAGGCTATGTAAGCGGGATAAGGATTTCCGCAAAGGACGAGCCTATGGGACGCGGGCCGGTCGGGAAGGCGATCCGTTCCGGGGCGCCGTATGTCGTAAACGACACGGCTGCCGACCTGGACACTCCATGGAAAGAGCAGTCTATTCCCAGGGGTTACCTCTCCATTGCCGCCTTCCCCATAAAATTGTACGGGAAGGCGGTGGGCGCATTCACGGTCTATTCCGGCGAGATAGGATTTTTCAGCGAAGACGAAGTCGCCCTTATGTCGGGCCTTGCCGAAGACATTTCGTTCGCCCTTGATGCCATAGAGCAGGAAGAGAAGAGGATACTGGCCGAGGAAGCCCTGAAGGAGTCCGAGCGCCGCTACAAGGACCTGGTGGAGCTTTCCACCGATTTCATATACCGCTCCGACAGATACGGAAACCAGCTCTTCATGAACGACGCCGCATACAGGATGCTCGAGGCGTCTCCTGAAGAGGTGGACGGGCATCCCTGGCAGAAGTGGATACATCCCGAAGACATAAAGAAGTCTATGGAGGTTTTCGGGGAGATGATGGCGAGAGGCATCGACGCCTTCAATTTCGAGAACCGTTTCGTATCCAAAAGCGGGAAGATAATACACGTCATGCACAATGTCCGGGTGCTCCGGGACGATCAGGGAGCGATACTCGGAACACAGGGCATCGCGCGCGACATCACGGAAAAAAAGCTCGCGGAGTTTGCCCTGAAGGAGGCGGAGAAGGAAAGAAACGCGGTCTTTCACATGCTGACGCACGATATAAGAGGCCCCCTTTCCGTCATATACGGCTACGGCGACATACTGAAATTGGAAGGCGGCGAAACGGCAAAGATAATGGAAGAGATACGGAAGGCCGCAAGGAGGATTTCGCTCCTGATAGACGACATGCTTGCAATCTCACGACTCGAATCCGACGAGGCGAGCCTTATGCTCCAGCCGGTCTTTGCGATGGAGCTTATAGAGCAGGCCGTGAAGGACTGCGAGATGTTCGCGCGGGAGAAGCGCGTGGAAATAAAAATCGAGGTGGAACCCAAGACGCCAAGGATCTACGCCGACAGCGCGCAGATGAGACGCGCGGTTACGAACCTTCTCTCCAACGCGGTAAACTATAACAGAGATGGCGGGACGGCGCTGATAAAGGCCGGAGTCGTGCCGGATGACCCGATGAAGATATTCATAGAAGTGTCGGACGACGGAGACGGCATTTCCGAGGAAGACCTTCCGCGCCTGTTTGAAAAATACTACAGAGGCAAGAACGCGGGCAAGAAGCGCGGCACGGGCCTTGGCCTTGCGATGGTGAAGGCTGCCGTGGACGCGCACGGCGGGAAGGTAAGCGTATCGAGCAGGCGCGGCGAGGGTTCGAAATTCACGATAATCCTGCCGGTAAAGCCGGGAATGACGTAAATACGGAGGCGCTGATCGAGCCCTCACCCGGCGCTGAGCGCCACCCTCTCCCGCAAGGGGCGAGGGTAAAATTCAGGAGCGTAGCGCCCTGCGCAGGAAGCCTCCGCATGCGTCAAGAAGCCGCTCCGCCTCAGCCCTGGACACTCCTCTTGCAATCATCACGCATGCGGTCTTTGGCCGCATCCCGGATTTTTTAAGGAAGCTCTCCGCCGCCTTGGCGTCGCAGCCCGTAATCCCGGATATAATATCCACGGCACGTTTTACCAGCTTGCGGTTCGTCGGCATAACGTCCACCATCAGGTCTCCGTATACCTTGCCGAGCATGATAAATGCGGCGGTGGTTATGCGGTTTAAGGCGAGTTTCGTGGCCGTCCCGGCGGCAAGCCTTGTGCTCCCGCGGACGACCTCCGGGCCGGTATCGAGTAATATCACCCTCTTCTCCGCCAATCCTCCCGTACACTTTATTATCCACGTTTCCGCGCCGCGTCTTTCCGCCTCGGCGAGCGCCGCAAGGACGTAAGGCGTCGTCCCCGACGCGGTTATGCCGACAACAACGTCTTTTCCGTTTACTTTAATGCGCGACATCGCCTTCTTCCCGGCATTCTCGTCGTCCTCGGCGCCCTCGACGGCCTCTGTCAACGCCCTTTTTCCTCCGGCTATAACGCCGATTACCTGGCCTGGCGCGGCGGAGAATGTCGGCGGGCACTCGGAGGCGTCCAGCACCCCCAGCCTGCCGGACGTGCCCGCGCCGATGTATATAAGCCTTCCGCCCTGCCCTATTGCCTTTGCGGCGGATTCGGCGGCCCGGGCTATGGCTGCGCTCGCCCCCTTGACGGTAAACAGCGCCCTTTCGTCCGCCCTGTCCATCAGGGCGAGTATTTCTTCGGGCGGCATGTGTTCCAGAGGTTTACTCATTAGAATAATTAGTACATTAGAATCGGTTTTAAGACAAGCGAAAAATTGGGTTCCGCCGTCCATTGCGGTTGACATTGCGGGGCCTTGTGTGTTAAATTGATTTAACTTTTCAAACGGCAGTATCGAAAGGTTGTTTATTGAAATATCCAGGCAGGTCGGGCAGGCCGCCATCAAAATACGGCAGGCGCGGCTTTAAAAATCCGCTTAAAAGTCTCCGGATAAAATCCGTAATCATCCTCCTCTTTTTTTTCCTCCTCGCAGCCGCCCTGGGGTCAAAGCTCTTGATCGACTTCCAGAGGCGCCAGCTCCTGAAGGAAGCCGACAAGGAGGCCGGGTCGCTTGCCTCCATGATAAGCGAAGACATAATGAACGCCATGCTCAATGGAAGTCCGTCCGAGGCGTGGAAAGCCATCCGGAAGGCCTCCGATGGCGGCAGGAACAAGGCCTGGCTCACGGACGACGCTGGCACGATAATAGCCTCGTCAGTCCCCGGGGACGTCGGCAAAAAGGCCGACGATCTCTTTGAAATAAAGCACGGCGGCATATCCGACATACTGAAAAGAGGCCCCAGGGTCGGAAGCGGGGGGCAGTACATACTCTCACACACGGTGGCTATACGCAAGAAACCGCAGTGCGCAGGCTGCCATTACAACAGCCCCGCCGTCATCGGCTGGCTGACGGTCGGGGTATCCTACAGCAAGACGCTGACGGCTCTCGGCAGGCTCAGGCGCCTGTTCGCCCTAAGCGCGACAGCCCTCGGCGCAGTCCTCGCAGGTGTGCTGATGATATTCCTGACGGGCGCGGTGGTAAAGCCTGTCCGGCGCATGACCAGCGCCATCCAGGAAGACTTGGACGAGAAGGTGAAAAAGCTCACCGCGCTTTCCGACATCAGCCGCTCCATGAACATCATACACAAGCTGGACGACCTGCTCAGGATGGTAATACAGTCCGCAGTCCGCGAGCTCGACGCCGACAGGGGTTCCGTAATGCTCCTCGAGAAGGGGCTGGACGAGCTTTTCATCCATACCGGTAATGGGCTCTCGCCGGACACTCACCGGAAGAGCAGGTTCAGGATGGGCGAAGGTATTGCGGGCTGGGCGGCAAAGAACAGAAGCCCCGTGATTATACAGGACGTCCTGGAAGACCCGCGTTTTGTCCCGGGCAGGGGCTTCCCCGTTCATGCCTCGATGCTCGGCGTGCCGCTCATCGGCGCGAGTTCCGAGCTTCTTGGCGTAATAAACATCGAGCGCGGCCCGACGAGACCGCCTTTCCGCAAAAGCGAGCTGGAATACCTGCTCGCCATAGCGGGCCAGGCGTCCGTCGCCATCGAGAACGTCGAGCTTATACAGAACCTGGAAAAAAGCTACTACGACACCATTTCCGCGCTCGCCCAGGCGGTCGAGGCGAAAGACCCTTACACCCTCGGCCATTCCGACAGGGTAACGCAGTTCGCCATAGCTATCGGCGAGGACATGGGGCTAAAAGGGGAGGATATAGCCGTACTCCGTTACGGCGCGACGCTGCACGACGTGGGCAAGATAGGCATAGACGAGGCGGTCTTGAACAAGCCCGGCAAGCTTACGGTCGAAGAGTTCCTGCACATGAAGGAGCACCCGGAGATAGGGGAGAACATCGTCCGGGGTGTTGATTTCCTGCAGAAAGTCCGGCCAATCATACGCCACCACCAGGAGCGCTACGACGGCCTGGGCTATCCCGACGGCCTTAAGGGTGACGAAATCCCGCTCATGGTCGCCATTGTCGCGGTTGCGGACGTTTTCGACGCCCTCACCTCCGACAGGCCGTACAGGAAGGCGAAATCCACAGCCGAGGCCGTCGCCATGATAAAAGAGGAGTCCGGCAGACAGTATAACCCGAGGGTGGTCGAGTCTTTCCTGAAGATATTTGCGGGAGAAGAGGCGCTCGTATGCAATCAGGGCGCCTGAGGGGCGTCAGACCGGCCTCGGAGAAGGATTAAGAGAGCGATTTGCGATTAGATGACCTGACAGGATATTTCCGGGGTTTTAAAGGCGCGGTTGTGGCCTTTTCGGGCGGCGTGGATTCGTCGGTGGTTGCCGCCGCCGCCTTCATGGCCCTGGGGGAAAAGTCTGTCGCCGTTACGGTGGCGTCCGAGTTCCTGCCGGACTCCGAGGTCAGGCAGGCGGCTTACGTTGCGGGCGTCATAGGCATAAGGCACGAGGTTCTCAGTCTGAGCGTCCTGGGCGACGAAAAAATCTCGTCCAACCCGCCGGACAGGTGTTACCATTGCAAGAAGGGCGATTTCAGCGCAATCCTGGAGATTGCAAAAGAGCGTGGTTTCGATGTCTTCGACGGCACGAATGCCGACGACGCGAGGACAAGGCGGCCCGGCCTGAAGGCCCTCTCCGAGATGGGAATAAAAAGCCCGCTAAAGGAACTCGGCATCGGCAAGGAGGAGGTCAGGGAGATTGCGCGTGGGCTGAGGCTTCCGAATTCCGAGCGGCCATCGTCCCCGTGCCTGGCGAGCCGGTTCCCGTATGGGATGAGGATTACGGATGGCGACCTCGAGCGCGTCGGGCAGGCGGAGGAATTTCTCAGGTCGCTCGGGTTTTCGGAGTTTCGGGTGCGCCACCACGGGAACCTGGCGAGGATAGAGCTTCCCGCAGGCGAAATGCCGCTTATCATGGCCCCGGGGCATAGAGAAAAAGTTGTGGCAAAGCTCCTCTCGCTGGGTTATAATTATGTTTCCCTGGACCTGAAGGGCTTCAGGAGCGGGAGCATGGACGAAGTCCTCCCGTCCTGAGATATTGCAAGCGGGCGCAAAAAGCGCGGCCACCTGTCGCCGACCGGCCCGGACGGAGGAATTTAATGTTTTTCAGAAGCTTTTCGATATTTCTTGCGGCGTCTCTCCTCATAGCCATACCTTTTGTCTCCTGCGCGAAAAAAGAAACCAAAGAGGCCCCGGCGGGCAATGCGTCCATAACGGATTTCCCGCAGGAAGCCGGTATGATGGAATCCGCCCTGAAGAACGACCCGAAGAACGTGAACATCCTCATCCAGCTCGGGAACCTCTACTACGACTGGGGGCAGGACGAGGTGGACAGGGAGGGAAATTCGGCGCAGCCGTCCGACAAATGGACCATCGGCATAAACTACTACGAGCAGGCGCTTGAGATAGACCCCGGCAACGTGAACGTCCGGACGGACATGGCGACGCTCATGCGCGATACCGGCCAGATTGACCAGGCAATCTCCGAATACCGCACCGTCTTGAAACTCGACCCGCAGCACCCGCAGGCGAGGATAAACCTCATCCTTACGCTTGGCGAGTCGAAGCGCGACTACAAGGACGCGCTCTCCGAGTACGACAAACTCATAAAGGAAGTCCCGAGCCAGAAGGAAAACACGGAACTGAGCCAGGAAGTGGACGCCTTCCGCCAGGCGATGAAGGAGGCGAAAAAATAGAACGGATAATCCTCCTCCTCATCCTTGCCGGGTCTTTCTGGTTTTTCCTCGACAGGCTGCTTAAATATTTTATAGGCCACGGCCCCGCAGGCGCGTCCGCCGCGTCCATGCCGCCCGCGCGCAGACCGGAGGGCGACGAGATGGTTTCGTGCATGCATTGCAAGGTCTATGTCCCCGTTTCCCGCGCCGTGAAGAAAAGCTCCGACGGCAACACGCTTCACTTCTGTTCCTATGACTGCGCAAGGCAATTCTTAAAGAGGATTGGCCGCTGATGAACGAACTGCGTTTCGGAGACTGCCTGGATGTTCTGAAAGATTTAAACAGGAAGCATCCGTCCGGATATATCGATTTAATCTATATCGACCCGCCCTTCAACAGCAGCCGGAATTACAACATCCTTTTCGAGAACGTAGACCTAAGCGACGTGAAGGCGCAGAAAGAGGCCTTCGCAGACACATGGAGTAATATCTCGTATCTCGATACGTTAAACGAGATAAAAGAGATAGACCTCGACCTCTTCCGCCTGCTCGATGCGCTTAACGACATAAGAATCTCAAAGAGCGCGCTTTCCTACCTCACCACGATGGCAATCCGCATATGGTATATGCACAAAGTTTTAAAGGACACCGGGAGCTTTTATCTTCACTGCGACCCGAACATGAGCCATTACCTGAAGGTCGTGTGCGATCTTATTTTCGGAAAAGACAATTTCAGGAACGAGATTGTATGGAAAAGGACGCATTCTCACGGCAATGCGAAAAGATTTGGCCCAGTGCATGATATTATTTTATTTTATACCAAAACAAATGTTTTCAAATGGATTAATATTAAGTGTAAGCATGATGAAAAATATATAGACAAATTTTTTAAAAATATTGACGCTGAATCCGGAAGAAAATTTCAACCTATTTCTCTTACAGGTGCAGGTATTAGTAAAGGCGAAAGTGGAGGGAAATGGCGTAATATAGACGTTGCTTCCAAAGGAAGACATTGGGCAATCCCACAAAATTTAATAGAGGAATTAGGAATTAAAGCTCGTGGAACTTTAAAGACATTGGATGCCCTTGATGCGGCTGGTTATATTTATTGGCCTAAAAAGGGAGGTGTCCCCCGGCTCAAACATTTTGCAGATAAATTAACCGGCGTTTCTGTTCAGGATATATTTGATGACATTCATCCTATCTCTGCCCAGGCGGCGGAACGCCTCGGCTATCCGACCCAGAAACCTCTCGCGCTACTTGAGCGCATCATCAACGCAAGCTCAAACGAGGGAGACCTTGTAGCAGATTTCTTTTGCGGATGCGGCACGACCGTCGCGGCGGCCCAGAAACTGAACCGCAGGTGGCTCGGTGTGGACATCTCGCACCTCGCCGTCCGGCTCGTCCTGAAGCGCCTGAAGGATACCTATAAGGAAAATTACAGGGAGATTCTGAAAAACATAGACATCGACGGCTTCCCAAGGGACATCGCCTCCGCGCGGGAGCTTGCGCTCACCGAGCGCGGCAGGATAAAGTTCCAGGACTGGGTTGTGGAAGTATTAATCGGCGGCATATCCAATCCGAAAAAATCAGGCGAAGGCGGCGAGGACGGACACGTTACCTTCCCTGTTTCTCCGAAAAAGAGCGGAGTCGGCATAGTCGAAGTAAAAAGCGGGAACGCCAATGTCGCAAGCCTGCGCTCGTTCATAACGTCCGTAAAGCAGAAGAAGGCCGACATGGGCGTGTTCGCGTGCTTCGACGAGAAAATAACGAGCGGCATGAGGCGCGAGGCCAAGGAAGAGGGGACGCTGCCGAATTTTTCAAGCGTGGACAGGATTCAGATACTCGGCATAGAAGAACTCATGAACGGCAAAGAGGTGCAGCTGCCCGGTCAT
Source organism: Nitrospirota bacterium (assembly GCA_021815285.1). Lineage (GTDB taxonomy): Bacteria > Nitrospirota > JACRHJ01 > JACRHJ01 > JACRHJ01 > JAKAHE01. The sequence goes on along the minus strand of JAKAHE010000027.1, from coordinate 249 downwards.
GGCGATTTCAATCACTTCAGATCAGCCGCAAGATACAAGGAAGATTTACACGAAAACGGAGAGCTTTTTTAATCGAAACGGAGGCAACCCCAATGTCATTCGAGCGCGACCTTATCCGCTTCCCTGAGGCGGTGGACACAGAAGATTACGTAATCGCGACATATTATCTCGAAACCCCGATGGACTTATACCAGGCCGCGAACGCCTTCGCCGCCGAGCAGTCCACCGGCACATGGCAGAGGGTCGGCT
>JAKAHE010000026.1 GCA_021815285.1 Nitrospirota bacterium | reverse complement strand
TCGTCGGCGAGCTGACCTACGAGTTAAAAAAAAGCGAGTAGGGCCGCCTCGCGGGCCGTCGGAGAAGGTCGCCGCGCGGAACGAGGGACTTGTCGAGCGCATCAGGGAGATAAAGGCCGCCCACCCGTTTTGGGGCTACCGACGTATATGGGCGCACCTGCGTTTTATAGACAAGCTTCCGTTCAACAAGAAGCGCGTACAGCGGCTGATGCAGGTAAACGGCCTTGCGGTTGGGCCTAATACAAAGTTGAAAGCCAAGCGCACCGAGTCCGCAAAGCCCCGCCCCGCAAGGCCCAACGAGTGGTGGGGCATAGACATGACGAAGGTTCTGGTCGAGCGGCTCGGCTGGGTTTACATCGTCATCGTCCTGGACTGGTACACCAAGAAGGTCGTCGGCTATAGGCCGGTCTTAGGAGCAAATCCGCCGACTGGCTCATGGCGCTCGACATGGCGGTCAACCAGCAGTTTCCGGACGGCGCGAGGGACAAGGGGCTGAACCTGATGTCCGACAACGGCTGCCAGCCCACGTCCATAAGCTTCATGAAGGCATGCGGCACGTTGGGCGTACACCAGGCGTTCACGAGCTACAACAACCCGAAAGGGAACGCCGACACCGAGCGGTTCATGCGCACCTTGAAGGAAGAATGCCTCTGGCTCACGGAATGGACGAGCTACAATGAACTTGTCAAAGACCTGGACAACTGGGTCGAATACTACAACGGGCAGTACCTGCACTCAGCCCTGGGCTACAAACCGCCCAGACAGTTTGAAACCGAGTTCCACGAGAGCCACAATACTCTCTTAGTTGCCGCTTGACAAAAGGGGGTCAGTACACCAATTATTTCCTTTTTTATATACAGGCATCGGCGTATATTATCACAATTTAGTTAAAATGAAAGCCTTTTTTCGTCTCACGTTCTTTTTTTAAGCTACTCTTCCAAATCTTCCTTACGGAACTTTACAAGCCGTCCGACTTTGATATATGGAACCTAACCTGCAAAGTTGCGCTTACAAGTTGAATGCGCATGTTACTGGAATGGACATATTTCCTCATGCATTATGAATTCCTCCACCGCCTTTAAATCCTTTGCCAGCGCGCCCTTGTTTTGCTCTATTGCTTCCAGGGCGGCGTGGCCGAGGGTAGCATATCTCGCCGGGTCGCGGAGGAGCTTTTTCGCTTCGGCGGCGAGTTCTGCGCCGTCCTTTACTTCTATGCCCGCGCCGCAGTCCTTGAGGATGCGGCTGATGTCTTTGAAGTTGTGTATCACCGAGCCGAAGAAGACGGGCTTAGCGAAAGAAGCTGGTTCAAGGATGTTATGTCCGCCGATGTCCGCCCAGCTCCCGCCGACGAAGTTTATGTCCCCGACGGCGTACGTACCGGCGAGCTCGCCCATCGTGTCAAGGAGAATTACTGAGCCGGGCGCAATGAAGTGCGCCCCTGCACTCTTCCTTACGCACTGAAAACCTGCGCGGCGCACGGCATCTTCAGCCGCGGCGAAACGCTCCGGGTGCCTTGGAGCGAGCAGCATTACCATGTCCGGGAAATCAATCAATAGTTCTTTATATGCAGAAAGCGCCTCGTCCTCTTCGCCCTGGTGCGTGCTGCCTGCGATGAAGACCTTTGCGCCTTCCGAGATACCGAGTGCCGCGCGTGTGGAGGCGGGTCTGTTCGCCGCGATGGCCTGGTCGAACTTTATATTTCCGGCGACGGATACCCTCTCCGGCGGCGCGCCGAGCCGGATTATACGTTCCGCGTCCCCTTCGCTCTGCATCATATACCTGCTCACAAGCGGGAGGACATGGCGGAAGAAAAAACCGAAACGCGAATATCCCTTGAATGAACGCGCCGAGATGCGGCCATTGACTACGAGCGAAGGTATGCCTTTGTCGTGTAGAGCCTTGAGGAGATTCGGCCATATCTCGGTTTCCACAACGACGAATATGTCCGGGGACATCTGCCCGATTACGCGCCGTACAACCGCGCCGAAATCGAACGGGAAGAAAAAAATCCGCGCCGCATCGCCAAGCTTCTCTCCGGCGACCTTGTTCCCGGTTTCGGTAACCGTGGAGAAATAAATTTCGATTTCCGGCGCCTTTTCCTTCAGGGCGAGGACGAGCGGAACGGCGGCAAGCGTCTCCCCGACGGACACCGCGTGAAACCATACGCGCTTGTTTTTTTTCGCGGCGAAGAATCCCGGCCCGAAGAAGCCGAACCGCTCCCGCACGCCGAGTCTCTTCTTCCCGCGCATCATCTGCGAAAGCGCCATCAACGGGAAATATACCGGCGCGATGGCGTAGAGCAGTATGTCGTAAAAGAAGAACATCATTGGTTAAAATTCCTGGATTCCCGCTTGCGCGGGAATGACGGTTCTGGTTTCCTCCACCAGTTGTCCGCTTCCTCTGTCAGCTCGCGCATACGCTTCTCAAGCTCACTGCGTAAGTTTTCCATGGTATCCCTGTCTGCGTCGCGCGGAACTGACAGAGGCTCGCCAAATATAGCCACGGCATCAGTGAACGGATAAGGGATGATAAATCTATCCCAGGATTTCAGAGTTTTTTTTTGCGAGCGGAATATGTGACGGGATATACAGGAAGGCCGGTCGCCTTAGCCGCCTGGATGACTCCCTGCTGGACGACATACCTGGGGCCTCTTGGGCCGTCGGGAGTGAACGCCGGGCAGAAGCCTTCACGGGAAAGCCTTATGAGTTCCTTGAGCGCGGATACGCCGCCTCTTGTTGTGGAGCCGCGCGATGAATATATGTCGAGATGTTTTACAATCCTTGCGACGAACTCTCCGTCGCTGTGCCTGCTTATCATCACGGAAACCGGACGGGAGAGTTTCAGAAACGGCATCATCAGGATTCTACCGTGCCAGAATGAGAATATCGCCTGCATGTCGTCCGGCGGACGATTCCGGACTTCAATGCGGATGGTTCGTCGCAGAGCCTTTAAAAAAAAGGCCGCAACGGGCGGTAAGGCGAGTATAAATATCCGCTTAAAGAATTTCGGCATGTTCAGCCGCAGGCGCGCCGAACTGCATGTCGTACAGCCGCTTGTAGATGCGGCTCTTGGACAGCAGTTCGGAATGCCTTCCCGTATCGGTTATCCTTCCGCCGCTTACTACGACTATCTTGTCGGCATTTATTATCGTTGAAAGCCTGTGGGCTATGACAAGCGTCGTCCTGTTCTTCATGAGGTTCTCAAGCGCCTGCTGTACAATCCTCTCGGATTCCGTATCGAGGCTCGACGTGGCCTCGTCCAGTATAAGTATCGGGCTGTTCTTTAAAATTGCGCGCGCTATCGAAATCCTCTGCTTTTCTCCGCCTGAGAGCCTGAATCCCTTCTCCCCGATTATCGTATCGTATTTCTTTGGCAGCTTTTCTATGAATATGTCCGCATGGGCGGCGCGGGCGGCGGCGAAAACCATTTCGTCCGTGAACTCTTCCTTGCCGTAGGCGATATTGTTGCGGATGGTATCGTTGAAGAGTATAGTGTCCTGGGTTACGACTGAGATATTCTGCCTGAGCGTCCTGATCTGGAAATTCTTTATGCTTTCGCCGTCAATCAGTATCTCGCCTTCCTTGAGTTCGTAGAAGCGCGGGAGCAGGTTTACAAGCGTGGTTTTTCCGCCTCCAGACGCCCCCACGATGGCGACGACCTCGCCCTTGTTTATTGTAAGGTCTACATCCTTGAGGACATATTCCTCTTTCTCGTTATACCTGAAGCTTGCGCCGCGATATTGAATCCTGTATTTTATGCCGTCCGGGCCTGGAATGCCCTTGGACATCGCCTCTCTCTCGTTCGGCGTGTCCATTACATTCAGAACCCTCTCGATTGCGGCTGTCGCCCCCTGGATGTTATTGTGTAGTCCGCCGAGCGCCTTTACGGGGGGATACAGCATGAAGAGCGCCGCCGTGAAAGATACGAAACCGCCCGGCGTCATGGAACCGTTTATAACCCTGTGGCCGCCGTAGAATATAATCACGGCCATCGCCAGGCCCCCGACGGCGTCCATCGACGGCGAAAGCAGGCTGGCCACCCTGGCCTTCTTTATCTGGAGCTTTGTATAGTTTTCCTGCTCCTCGGCGAATCTTTTGTTCTCGCGGTCTTCCATTGTAAACGCCTTCACAATCCTGCTGCCTGTAAAGCTCTCATGGAGTATCGACATTATGCCGGCGACCGCCTCCTGGGATTTGCCGGTCAGCTTGCGTGTCTTTTTGCCGTATTTGGAAACTATTATTCCTGCGAGCGGCAGGATGGTAACGCAGACTGTCGCAAGCCTCCAGTCCCTCATGAAGAGCACGACAAGCAACGCCACGATTGTGAAAGATTGCTGAAGCAAATCCTTTACGAGGGTCCCGGACAGGCGCGAAAGCACTCCGACATCGTTCATAACATGAGATACCATCTTTCCGGTATTGGTAGCCTGGTATTCCTTGAGCGGAAGATAGACCATGTGCGAGTACAGGTCGTTTCGGATGTCCCGGATTACTTTAAGCGAAACCGACTGCGTGATATAGGACTGGATATATGAAAATGTGTCCTTAATCAGGTAGACGGCGAAAACCGCGAAGGACAGCGGGAGAAGCATACCGATGTTTTTCTTTACGAACACGCCGTCCACGACCGGCTTTGTAAGATAAGGAATCGCCCCGTTCATGCCGGATACGACCAGCGTGCAGAGTATCGCCAGGAAGGTTACATTTAAATATTTCTTTATATAAGGCCAGAGCCTTTTAAACATGGTCATTTATATGCCAGCCTCTTTCAGTACTTCCAGTGCCGCCCGTTCGGATGCGCCGGGTCCGCCCAGTTTCCTGCGCACATTGCCCAGGTCGCGGACAATGCCGTCGTAATATGCTTTATCATAAAACATCTTTAAAATCAAGGAACTTATCCGCTCGGGAGAGGCGTCGCGCTGTATGAGTTCCGGCACGGTTTCCTTCCCGGCGACAAGGTTCGGCATCCCTATGAACGGAACCGATATAAGCATCCTCCCAAGCCAGTAAGTAAGCCCGGAAAGCCGGTATATTATCACCATCGGTTTCTGTCTGAGCGCCGTCTGGAGAGTCGCCGTTCCGGAGGCGACAATGCCTGCATCCATAACCGACATCACTCCCGAAAAATCATGTTGAATCAGCCGGACATCCTCATGTCCACTTAAGTAATTTTTGAAATCATCAAGCGATAGCGTCGGCGCGACAGGTATTACCGCCTGAATCTCCGGCATCTTTTCCTTTATAAGCGACAGGGCTTCAAGCATCACCGGGAGATGAAAATGCAATTCCTTCCTTCTGCTGCCGGGAAGAAGCCCGACTACCGGCCTTTGCGGTTCGAGACCAAGCCCACGGGTCAGTTCATCCTTCGGGCGCGTCTCAGCATCTTCGTCTAGAAGAGGATGTCCGACGAACGAACATTTCACCCCTGCTTCCCTGTAAAGCGCCTCTTCGAATGGGAATACCACAAGCATCTTATCCACGACCTTCGCTATGTGCTTTATTCTTCCGCGGCGCCAGGCCCACACCTGCGGGCTTACGTAATAAACTACCTTCACCCCGGCTTTCCTGGCTTTGGCGGCCATGCGCAGGTTGAAGTCCGGGTAGTCTATAAGCACCAGGGCGTCGGGCCGCTCATTAATTATGGCCTCCTCCATGAGCTTGAACGCCGCCTTTATGTCCTTAAGGTGTGTAAGCACCTCCCATATACCGACCACTGCAAGAGCGGAGATGTCCTGCAATGTCCGCACCCCGGCTTCCCGCATCATCTCCCCGCCCATGCCGAAGATGTCGAGTCCTGGCCGAAGGCGTTTTAAAGCCCGCGCAAGGTTTCCGCCGTGAAGGTCTCCGGAGGCTTCTCCGGCTATTATCATTATCTTTTCTTTGCGGGACACGCCAAAGAGGCCCTTATAGTCTCAGCGATAAAATCGACATCCACCGGGCTCAACTCCGGATAGATTGGCAGGGACATAACGCGTTTTGCGAGGTCTTCCGAAACCGGGAAATAGCCTTCCTTGTATCCAAGCAGTTTGTATGATTTCTGCAGATGAAGCGGGACTGGGTAATAAATCGCTGACGCTATTTCCTTTTCGGCAAGCGCGCCCATTATCTCTTCTCTGCGGTCGGCAAGTATAGTGTACTGGTGATACACATGATAATATCCGTTTCTTTCGACAGGAATGACAACACCGTCCTGCATGGCAAGCCATTCGTTATACTGCGTTGCGCGCTCACGTCTGAGGCTGTTGTAGCGGTCTATCTTCTTCAGTTTGACACGGAGAATCCCGGCCTGTATCTCGTCGAGGCGGCTGTTGTATCCGATGGTGTCGTGGAAGTAACGCTTTCTGCTGCCGTGGTTCCTTAAAGCGCGGAGTTCTTCGGCGGTCTTGTCACTGTCCGTCGTAATCATTCCGCCGTCACCGTAGCAGCCGAGGTTCTTGCTTGGGAAGAACGAAAAACACCCGGCATCGCCGAATGAACCCGTCTTTACAAATTTATACCCGGCCCCGAAACTCTGCGCGCAGTCCTCTATGACCTTGAGGCCGTGTGAGTTTGCAATGTCGAGGATTTTCGGCATATCAGCCGGATGGCCGAACAGATGCACGGGTATGACGGCCTTTGTCCTGGGAGTAAGTTTTCTGGCGACATCTTCCGGATCGATATTCCATGTGTCAGGCAGGACGTCCGCGAATACGGGCCGTGCGCCTGTGTATGATATGGCCTCCGCCGTCGCTATGAAAGTAAACGGAGTCGTGATTACCTCGTCGCCCGCTCTTATGCCGCAGGCGAGAAGCGCCAGGTGCAGGGCGTCGGTGCCGGAGGCGCAGGCTACGGCGTGCTTTGTGCCTATATATTCCGCCACCTCCTTTTCAAGCTCCTGCACGTTCGGCCCAAGTATGAATTGCGTGGCAAGCAGTATCTCTTCGAGCTTTGCGTCGAGATCCTCTTTAATATCTATATACTGCGCCTTAAGATCCACCATCGGTATTTTCATAATTGCAGCGTATGGCTCCTTATCTCTTCCTGAACGAGCATTGCCACCTTCAGCGCCTCCCTGCCTTCGACTCCTGACACGAGAGGTTTCCTGCGCAACGCCGAACACTCGAGAAACGCCGCCAGCTCGGCCTTCAGCGGTTCATCCTTTTTCACCTTCACCTTGCCGCCGACAATATCCGGTTTGCCTCCCGGGTCTTTTTTATTCGGGATGCGGTGGTAGGCGTATATCTCCTGGTCCTGGTAATTTAGAGATATATACGTATCCGGCTGGAACAGCCGGATCTTGCGTTCTTTCTTCATGGAAATTCTGCTCGACGTGACGTTTGCGATACAGCCGGAATCGAATTCTATCCTGGCGTTTGCAATATCGACATTCTTGGATATTACCGGAATGCCTACGGCATTGATATTTTTGACCTGCGAACCGACGAGCGAAAGGATTATATCGATGTCGTGAATCATGAGGTCGAGCACGACGTCAACGTCGGTAGACCTGTCCGGGAACGGGGAAAGTCTGTTGCACTCTATGAATTTAGGCGCCGTTACAAGTTCCACCATCTTCAGCACCGCCGCGTTAAACCTCTCCAGGTGACCGATCTGCAGAATACATTTTTTCTCTTCGGCCAGCCTTACCAGTTCGTCCGCCTCATCGACCGTTACAGTCATGGGCTTCTCGAGAAGCACATCGATTCCGGCGGAAAGAAAGTCCTTCGCAATGCGATGATGATGCACCGTAGGCGCGGCGATGGATACCGCCTGGACCTTGCCGATTAATTCTTCATGAGAACCGAACGGAACCGTTTTTGCGGCCTTTGCAATCTCTCTTGCCTGTTCGGCGTTAACGTCGCATACGCCTGCAAGCTCGGCCTCCGGAAGCTCCGAGTATATCCTTGCGTGGTGCCTGCCAAGATATCCCACACCCACTACACCGACTTTAATTTTGTTCATATCCCAATTATACAGATCTCGGCCTTGTCCGCGCCTGAAATCAACTCCTCTTTTTCCAGCATCAAGGTTTTCCCGGCCTCTATTGCGAGGACGCGAGCCCTGGCGTCCTTCATGGCGTCCAGCGTCCGCATGCCCACCACCGGGACATCGAAGCGCATATCGTGGCCCTTCCTGCTGACTTTGACTATCGTAATGCCGCCCTTGCCAAGCTCGCCCGCGCGCCTGATGCAGTTGTCCGTCCCCTCGACGGCCTCGACCGCCACTACAGACAGGTCCTTCACTGCGACGCTCTGGCCTATGTCGTGCTCCGCGATCACCTTGGCCATCTTGAGGCCGAACTCCACGTCCGCCGCTTCAGGCTTTGTCGGCCTGGACTTCGTCATCAGGCCCGGCCCGGCAAGAAATGGCTTCATGTGGATTGTGGAATCGATAAGCTCTATTCCGTTTTTCGAGAGCTCGTCCGCCACGGCCTTGAGTATCGTCTCGCCCTTTCTGTCGGGGAGCGATGCCCAGAGCCTTGCTGCTGTAAGGTCGAGCTTCAGGAGGTCTGAGGTATACATCCGTCGCTTGACCACCTGACCGGCCATGACAGCCCTCGTAACACCCTCTTTCTGAAATGTCTTTATCAGCTTGCCAAGCTGTGTTATCGAAAGCCAGTATACGCTGTCGGCAATATTTTCTATGCCTTGATCCGCCTCTTCCGACAATGCGGCGACTACGACGTGAATCCCCTCGGCCTTAGCATTCCCGGCCAAAATTAAGGGGAACTTCCCGTTCCCCGCGATTATGCCAAGCTTCTCCATCAACCCTTCACCTGCAAACGCCGCGCTCGGAGGAAATTATAAAATCAAGGAGCCTTTTTACTTCCGGAAAATTTCCGCAACTGGCTGAAACTTTCTCCACGGCCTCTTTTACCGTAAGACCGCTCCTGAAAATAATTTTATACGCCTCCTTCAGTGCGGAAACAGTTTCTTTAGTAAAACCTCTCCTCGAAAGACCGACCAAATTCAGGCCGTGCAGCGTCGCCCTGTTGCCGGTCGCGTTTGTGAACGGCGGCACGTCCTGCGACACTGCGGAACATGCGCCGACCATGCTGTGCGCGCCTACCCGCACGAACTGATGAAGCCCGGTAAGCGCACCGATTATGGCGTATTCATCTATATGCACGTGTCCGCCTATCTGAACGGAATTTGCGAGGATTACGTGATTGCCGATGTGGCAGTCGTGTGGGACATGGGCGTATGCCATTATAAAACAATCGTCGCCGATTACCGTGGCGCCACCGCCGCCCTCAGTGCCGCGGTTAATCGTCGTGAACTCGCGTATCCTGTTTCTGTTTCCTATTATAAGTTTAGATTCCTCGCCGCCGAATTTCAAATCCTGCGGTATTTCGCCGATGGACGCGAACTGGTAAATCTCGTTATCCTCGCCTATCTCGACGAAGGGTTTTATCACGGCATGGGCGCCGATTTTAGAACCCCTGCCTATACTTACGTTGTCTTCTATGACGGCATACGGGCCGACGATCACGTCATCGGCCAGGACGGCGCCAGCACTAACTATCGCAGCAGGATGTATATTTGGCATGTGATGGACCTATTCCTTGGCTGTCATGGCCATGAACTCGGCCTCGCAGACGAGCTTTCCTTCGACCTTCGCCTCGCCCTTGAACTTATGGACGCTGCCCCTGCTCTGGATCGGCTCCACTTCAAGCATGAGCTGATCTCCCGGCACTACCGGTTTGCGGAACTTCACCTTGTCTATGCTCATGAAATAAACCATCTTGTCTTCAGTTTCAACGGTTTTGTGCACCAGTATCCCAGCGACCTGCGCCATAGCCTCGACAATAAGCACGCCGGGCATTATAGGCCTGCCGGGAAAATGCCCCTGGAAAAAGTGCTCGTCGAACGTGACGTTTTTCAGGCCGACTATCTTCTTCCCGGGCTCGACTTCAAGAATCCTGTCCACGTACAGGAAGGGATAGCGGTGCGGCAGTATTTTCTGAATCTCCATAATGTCGAGCATCATTCCTCCCGCGTATATTTTTCCAGCTTCTTTTCCATCTCCATAACCCGCTTGCGAAGCTCCGGCAGCTTCCTCAGCGCGGCCTGCATCCTCATGAACTCCATGTGCGGGAACGCCGGAGATCCAATATAAACCTGTCCCGCCTCAAGGTCGTTCATAACGCCGGACTGTGCCCCTACCTGCACGCCGTCACCGATTTTTATGTGACCGACAAGGCCAACCTGCCCGGCCAGGACGACGTGATGGCCAAGCTCCGTGCTGCCGGATATGCCCGCCTGGGCGACTATTATCGAATCCTCGCCAACTACGACATTGTGCGCTATCTGCACGAGGTTGTCTATTTTAGTCCCGCGCCTGATAATCGTATCCCCCAATGCGCCGCGGTCGATTGTCGCGTTGGAGCCGACTTCCACGTCGTCTTCGATCAGCACGCCGCCTATCTGCGGGATTTTAAAATGCTTTCCGCCTTCCGTGGCATATCCGAAACCGTCCCCGCCTATGACCGTTCCGCCGTGTATAATGACCCTGTCGCCTATTTTTACCCCTTCCCTGATGACCACGTTGGGGTAGATTATGCAGTCCGCGCCGATGGATGAACCTTCGCCTACATAAACGCCGGGATAAATTACGCTGTGGTCGCCTATCTTTGCGCCAGCCTCGACTAATGCGCCGGGATAGATTGCAGCGTCCTGTCCTACATGCGCCTCAGGGCTGACATGGGCTCCGCTCATTACGCCTTTTGGAAATTTCCTCTTCGGAGCAAAGAGCGTCAATATCTTAGCGAATGCAAAATACGGGTTCTTCGAGCGAATACACGGTCTTGGGCCGACATCCACTCCCGGCGCGGCGATTACCGCCGAGGCCCGTGTAGAGGCGAGATCGCCGATATATTTTTTGTTGGCGAGAAATGTGATTTCGCCAGAGCCCGCCTCTTTTATGCCGGCTACGCCTTTTATCATGACCCGGGCGTCGCCTTCCGCCTCTCCTCCGACGGATTCCGCCAGTTCCTTAAGTGTCTTTTCCATTTATTTTTTTATCTTGTTGGTCTGCGCCGGCGCCTTGGTGTCGTCGTAAGCCTTGATAATCTTGTCTGTAATATCCACGGCCTCCGGTGCGTAGAGCACAACGGAACGGTCGAGTATCAGGGTATAACCTTCCTCTTTGCCGTATTTCTGAATGACGCCTGTGACCTCGTCGAACATCTTGTTCGCCAGTTCCTCTTTCTTTTTCGAGAGCTCGTCCTGCGAATCCGAATAATATCTCTGGTAGTTTTTGTATTCCCTCTGGAGCTTGTCTTCCCTGCGCTGCCTTTCGTCGGAAGAGATTATGGAAGACTGCTTGTCCAGTTCCTTCTGCATCTTCTCTATCTCCTTGCGGCGCTCCTCTATCTTGGCCTGTTTGTCAGCCGCCATTTTTTCAAGCGTCTTTAACGCCTGCTTCCCGGCCAGAGATTCCTTCTCGACCTTAAGCATGTTTATATAGCCGAGCTTGATCTCCGCCGCCGATGCCGCGCCGCAGAAAACCGCTCCCAGAAAGAGCGCCGCGGCCAAAGACAGAAATATTTTTCTCATACTTTTGACCTCCGTTTTCAGAACATCGACCCCATGGAAAACTCCCATTTCCCGGCCCTCTGGTCTTCTTTCCTGTTTAATACAAATCCGTATTCCAGCCTGATAAGACCCATCGGAGAGGCCCACCTGAGTCCCCCTCCCGCCGTATAGCTGAGCCTGCTCAGGTTAAGTCCCTCGCCTTCATCGTATGCCCTGCCGGCATCGGAGAAAATAACGCCTCTCAGTTTTACGGCATCGAAAAGCGGGAAGGTATATTCGGCGTTAAATACAACTTCCTTATTGCCGCCCTTCGGGTCTCCCAAAAGGGATACCGTAGATGTCGCGCCCGTAATCTTGTCGAGTTTCAAAACCGGGAACCTCGGACCAGCCGTGCCCCAGTCCAGGCCGCGCACGGTGCCCATGCCTCCCACAAAAAACCTTTCGCCGAGCGGAAGCGGGCGTCCCTGTAGTCCGTTGGCATATCCGATTCTTCCGTGGAGCGAGAAGTCGGTGTCGAAGTAAAACGGGAAATACCAGGTGGAGTCCCCTATTACCTTGTAAAAAGCGTTGTCGCCGCCGAGGGCTGTCCCGGCGTATTCGGCATAAATAGAATTATTGCTTCCGCGCCTGGGGTCGAGGTAATTGTCCCTTGTGTCGCGGTAAAAATTAAGCCCTATCTTTCCGGTAGTTTTGAATTGCTCAGACTGCTGGAAGAACGGGTCGCTGTTTATGGAGTCTATAACGTCGAAGTATGTCTCGTCCGCCCAGGAATAGGAGCCTGTTATGCCCCAGTAGTCCCAGAATCGGCGGCCAAGGCTTAGGCTCCCGCCCAATGAGCGCTCCGCATAGCCGGTATAATATCTTTCCTCCTTGAAGAGATCGACTCGGAGCGATACGGGCCTGTCGAGAAGCCACGGCTCAAGAAAGCTTAAAACGAAGTTCTGCCTGCGCGCGCCGAATTCTCCCTTGAACTTCACCATCTCGCCAAGCCCAAGGAAGTTGTTCTGCGTAATCTCGCCGATTCCGACAAGCCTGTCTATGGTGCTGTATCCGCCGCCTATGCTGAAGGATCCGGTGGATTTCTCCTTGACGCTCACATCAAGGTTCACCTTGTCCTTGCCCTTTCTCTCCGGGATTATCTGGACGTTATCGAAAAAGTTGAGATTGCGCAGTCTTTCGTACGTGCGCTTCAGGCTTGTGGTGTCGTATATGTCGCCCTCGTCGAACGGAAGCTCGCGCCGGATTACCTTGTCGCGCGTCTTTACGTTCCCGGTGATTTTTATTTTGTTTATGAAAATCTGGTCGCCCTCGCTGATGTCGAACGTAATGTCTACCAGCCTTTTGGAAACATGGGGCTTTACTACCGGAGAGACGGACGCGAACGCGTAGCCTTTTGAGCCGTACATGTCGGTAATGGCCACGACATCGTCCTTTATCTGGTCGCGGTTCATTATTTCTCCCGGCTTGCCCTTGACCTTGCTCATAAGCTCTTTGGAACTGAAAACCTTGTTCCCGGCGACTTCTATGGCGCCATAGCGGAACTGCCTGCCTTCGTGGATAGGTATGGTTATGTAAAGACCTTTCCTGTCGGGAGAGAGCTTTACCTCCGGCTCGCCGACGCTCACCTGTATATAGCCATGGTTGTAGTAAAGGCCCTTTATCCTTTCGATGTCCTGGGAGAGTTCCAGCACCTTGTATCTGCCGGTTTTCATTATCCAGGACCATATCGGTATGTATGTCTTGGTCTCCATGACCTTCTTTATCTGGCTGTAGCTTATTTTTTTGTTGCCGACAATCGTGATTTTCTTTATCCGGACCTTTGAGCCTTCTTTTATCTGATATATTACGCGCACTTCGCTTTTTGTCTTTTTGATTATCGGAAGCACCTGCGCGTTATAGTATCCCTCGTCCTGGTAATAAAGCCTCAGCTTCTCGGCGTTGTCTTCCACCAGGGACGGGTTATATACCGAATACGCGGAGAGGTTTACCTTCTCTCTCAGTTTGGCGCTCTTTATTTCTTTATTGCCTTCAAAATTAAACGAAGCGAGTATCGGCCTCTCGACTACCGTAAACGTGAGCCTCAGGCCGCCCTGGTAACCTTCGGCGTCAACCTTCACATCGCTGAAATACCCCATGCGATAGATGTTTATGACGTCCTGGCGAACCCTTGAAGGGATGAATTTATCGCCCACCTTCTCTATCATCCTGGAACGGATGGCGCCGGTCTCTATCTTCTTGTTGCCGGCTATCTGAATATCCGTTATCTTGGCCTCTTCGTCAGATGCGAAAACCGAAACTGAAATGGCAAGATATAAAATGGAAAGCGTGAATATCAGAATTTTTCTGCTGCGGGAAAAGAACAAAAATTGCCTCCTTGATGCATGTCCTTCAAAGTGCAATAATATAGCACTACGGCCCGATGCCTGTAAACAAAAAAATTCTTAGAAAAACTCCATAATTACCCTGTTTGACGCGAGGACTCCTTTCATCGTGAGGCATACCCCGTTCAGCCCTATGGATATGTATCCGGCATCCTCCATTTTTGCTGCCGCGGGGCCGTATTTATACATGAAATCCGCCCCGAAACTGGCCCGGAAATCCTCGAAAGAGAACCCCCGGCGCTTCCTGAAACCCAGCATTATGAATTCACGCTCGCGCTCCATATCCGTCAGTATCTCCGCCGCCTCGCATGGGTCTTTCCCATTTTCAAGCCTCCCGATATACTCATAAACGTCGTAAACATTCCGGGCGGCCATGGCCCCGGCGCGGGAGTGCGCGCCCGCTCCTAAGCCTATGAAATCGCCCGCCGACCAGTAGTTCAGGTTATGGACGCACTCATGGCCTGGGCGGGCGAAATTGGAAATCTCGTAACGCTCATATCCGGCATCCTCAAGGCGATTTACGGCCATGAGATACATCTCCACCTGCATCTCCTCCGGCGGGAGGGTTATAAGCCCGGCCTTTTCCATCGCATGAAATTCCGTGCCTTCTTCTATCGACAGGTCGTACAAGGAGATATGCTCCGGAGAGAGTTTAATAGCAGCGTCAAGAGATTCGTCCCATTGCCGAAGCCCCTGCCCGGGAAGGGAGTATATGAGGTCCAGGCCGATATTGGCTATACCGGCTTCACGAAGCGCATCCACTGCCCGCGCTATTTCGCCGGGGCCGTGAATCCTGCCAAGAGTCGTAAGCTCTTCCGGATTGAACGACTGCGCGCCCAGGCTGACGCGGTTTACGCCAAGCGCCTTGAGCGCCGCGAAATCGATTCCGC
>JAKAHE010000025.1 GCA_021815285.1 Nitrospirota bacterium | reverse complement strand
CTCTCCGAGCGCGGCGGCGGCGTTAAAGGCAAGCCACTGCTCGTCCGCCTTCAGGAATGAGACGAGAGCAGGAATCGCGCTTTTCGCCTTCATCTTGCCCAGGTGCTCCATTGCCGAGGAGCGGACATTCATGTCGCTGTCGTTAAGCGCCCCTATCAGGGCGTCAACGCAGGATAAATCGCCTATCTCTCCTATGATGTCAACGATAAATTTCCTGACGTCTCTGTCCGGCTCGCCGAGCCGCAGCGAAAGCGCCTTCGCCGCGGATGGCCCGATTCTTATCAGTCCTTCCGCCGCCGAATTGCGCGCGCCCGCATTGTCCTCGGAAAAAAGAGACCGGTACAGCCCCTCAAAGACCTCTTCCCCGCCGTAGGAAACGAGCGCGTCGAGCGCAGTCTTGCGCACCCGCCAGTCCGGGTCGGCAACGGCCTTTAAGAGCGCCGGTATGTCTTTGGCTGAAACGTTATCCGCCAGTTCCGCCGCCGCGAGCCGCCGGACTTCAGGGTCTTCCGCTTCCAGCCGCTTTAATATATCCATCGACAAGTCCTATTCTTTAATATCCGGAGCAGTGCGCGCCCGGTCAAGCTCCGCCAGTTCGCCCGGGTTAAGAAGTTTATCCGGGTCGAGCACCATTATAAGCCTCTCGTCCGCCTTGCCTATTCCCTGGAGAAACTGCGCCTCCGGCCCTTTCACTATCTCGGGGGCATCCTCTATAGAACCCATATCCATGTAAAGGATTTCCTTCACGTCGTCAACCACGGCCCCGATTTTCCTGCGGTTTATAAGCAGTATAAGTATCTTGCTTCTGGTATCTTCGCCGGCGTATGTTATTCCCAGCCTTTTCCTTATGTCTATGACCGGGACAACGCTCCCACGCAGGTTTATAACGCCTTCTATAAAGTCCGGCGCCTTCGGGACAAACGTCAGTTTCTGCGGCCTGATAATCTCGGTTATCCGCATTATGTCCACGGCGTATTCGCCCGCGCCCGCTCTGAATACCGCCAGCTGGACCCGCCTGTCTTCTTTTTTTACCGCGTCTTCCTGCATCGCTGTCTCTTTCAAGAGACGAAGTAATCTATGCCATACAGCCTTTTCATCATCTTTCTTATGGCGTCGTATTCATCGTCTCTTACGTCCGTAAAGCCTTCGCATTCCGAGTCTATCGCCCGCAGTATCCTGGCATGCGCCGGGTCTGTTATAGAAAGAGCGACAAACGCTTTCTTAAGCTTCTCCCTTATGGCAAAGTCCACCTTCTTCCCGGCGGAGAAATTAAAGTTCGCAATCGAGTCCGAATAATGGATTATCTTAAGTCCCTTGCCCAGATATTCCCTGGCCACCGATTCCATCATGCCGCCGGCGTCGTATTCGCCAGCCATTACGGCCTTTGCCACCGCATCGTGGCGGCCCAGGTACTTGTAAGATTTCAGGTCGTAGAGCCTTATTCCCGCGTCGCCGAGTATCGCCCTCGGCATCAGGTGCGAGGATGTGGATTTCTCGTTCCCGAAAGCGAAGTTCCTGCCACGTATGTCTTTAACCTCCTTTATATCCGACCCTTCCTTTGCAACGATGACCGAACGCGTGAAGGTATTCCCCTTGCCGATGGATTTCACTATAGCCTCAACCCCGTACTTATATTTAGCTTCCACGTAGGTGGCGGGGCCGAGCCAGCAGATATCCGTAACACCGAGACCCAGGTCGTTCACGGCGGCGGCCATGTCCTGCCCTGGGACTACCTCCACCTCCACGCCCAGGTTGTCCGAGAGATAACCCGCGAGCGGCATGAAACGTTTTTTCATGTTTTCAGGCTCCTCGAGCGGCAGGACTCCCAGGCGCATCTTGCCGGACGACAGGCTGTACTGCGACATGAGCGAGAAATGGTTTATCTCTTCCCTTAATAGGTCGGCCTGGCCGGAAAGCTCCGAGACGGACTGGTCCATCTCCTCGGCCAGCTTCACGGAAAGCGCCGTGATTTCCCTTATCTTTCCGAGCGCCCGCACAATCTCCTGGCTGCCCTTCTTCTGTTCGGAGGTTGCAGAGGCAATGCTTTGCACCTTGTCCGAGACGTTTTCGACGGCTACGGTAATCTGCTTGCTGCCCTTTGTCTGTTCGGCCATCGCGGTTTTTACCTGGCGGCTTATGTCGTTCATGCTCTCGGAAGCCATCATAATCTGCTCGGAACCCTGGCTCTGCTCCTGTGTGGCCGCAAGTATCTGCTGCACCATATTGGAAATGGACAACATTGCCGCAGACACCTGCCGTATCCCCTCCGCCTGTTCCACGGTAGCTTTTTCTATGCTCTTCGACATAGAGGCGGCGCGGGTGGAACTCTGCACTATCTTCTTAAGCGCCTCTTTGGCCTCGTTTGCTATCTGGACACCCTGCTCAACGCTCTCGCGGCCCGTCTTGATGGATTTAACAGCGTCTTTGGCTTCTGTCTGCACGGCGCTTATCCGTTTTGCTATCTCCTGTGTCGAGGAGGAAGTGCGCTCCGCAAGGTCTTTTATCTCGTTGGCCACGACGGCAAAACCCTTGCCGTGTTCGCCCGCCTGGGCGGCGAGTATCGCGGCGTTGAGCGCAAGAAGCGAGGTCTGGTCTGTAACGTCGTCTATGACAGTCAGTATCTCGCCTATCTCTTCGGAACGCCCGCCGAGCTGTTCGATTACCTGCGCCGCCTTCTCGACCGTTTCCCGAATATTGCGCATACTCTCTATGGTCTTTTCCACGGAACTCATTCCGAGACCTGCGGCTTCTTCAGTAACCTGTTCCGACAGGAATGCCGATTCCTTAGATATGGCTTCGACTTCTTTTATGGAAGCGCCCATTTCAGTTGCGGATGCCGTGGTCTCTTCCGCCGCGCTGGAGAGCACGTCCATGTTCTCCGCGACCTGTTTTATGGATGCCGCCATCTCCATAATCGAAGATGATGTGGATTCCGCCGAAGCCGAGAGCTGCCCGGTGCTGCCCGCGACCTGGTCTATGGAGGCGGCCATTTCCATAATCGAGGACGAGGAGGACTCGGCGGACGACGACAGGGAATCGACACTCTCCGCAACCTCCTTTATGGAAGCGTTCATTTCCTCCATCGATGAGGAGGTCGTCTCCGTAAGTTCGTGCTGGGCCTCCGAACCTTCGGAGATTTTCTTCGCGTTCATAGCTATACGCTCGGTGGCGTTAGCGACGCTTATCGATGCGTCTTTTACCCTCGCCAGCATGTTTTTGAGATTCGACACCATCCCGTTAATGGCCTTGCCGAGTTCGCCAAGCTCGTCGTCCGAATCCGTCTCGATAAGCCTTGTCAGGTCTCCGCTTGCTATTTTCTTCGCGGTGGCTACCAGCCCGGATATCCTGCCTGTGATGAACCGGGATACGAAGAATGCGAACACGATGATAGCGAGAATCATGGATCCGACGGCTATGAGCATGGACCTGAATATCAGCTTGCGCTTCTGGGCGTATACGTTGTCATAGCTGAGGCCCAGCCTGATGGATCCCAGATGCTTGCCTTCCGGATCTGAAAGCGGTATGACCGTGTCGTAATAGCTCTTGTGTCCGTACTCAAATACAGGCGCGCTCTTCCTGTCCTCAGTGGTTGCCTTCGCGGCGGCCATGCTGACCGGGTCGGTAAACACCTTCCCTATGTCCGCCGCCTTGTCCGAGAAAAGCACCTTCCCGGAAGAGTCCACGACCATGCAGTAACCGATATCAGAGTCCTTGCCGGTCAGCTGGGCGCAGCGTTCGCTGACGCCCGAAAGAGATTCCAGCGGCAGCCCAAGGTTAAGCGAGTCCTGAAGGCTGCCCTTGAAGGAGTCTCCGACTGCGAATGCCTTGCCCAGAAGGGCCTGGGTGTAAAGGGTCGTAAACCCGTATGTGAGGGCGGCAGTAGAGGCTGATATAACGCCCAGCAACACCAGGGTCACTATGACGAGCACCCTTAACCGGAGGGATTTAAGACCTATTCTCATTGCCTTCCTCCTACTTGATTACCTTCGTCGCCGCATTCAAGACGTCGAAAGGCACCTTAATGGACAGCGCATTCGCGGCCTTAAGATTAACCACAAGGTTTATCTTCCTGGCGCTTTCCATGCCTATTGAAGAAACCGGTATTCCCTTCAATATCTTTGCGACAATCATCGCGGCGTCCGCGCCCTGTTCTTCAGGCGACGGCGCAAGGGCAAGAAGCCCCCCCTTCTCGGCTATCCCTGAAACCTGCGCTATTACCGGAATCTTCTTCCTGTCGCTTGCCGCGATGATTCCAGACGCGTCCTTGTCAACCGCCGCGCTGCACGATAAATAAACGCAGTCCGCATCGGCCTTCTGCACCATAGACTTCGCCGCCTGGGCGCTCTTCACCTGCACCCCCACCGGGCTGAACCTCAAGGCGGAGGCGTTCCTTATGGCCTCGTTCCACTGGACCACGGAGTCCTTCTCATATGGATTGTAAAGCACGGCAAGCCTTGTAAAAGGCTTTATCGACTTCATCATCCGAAGCAGGGTAACCATCGGGACCTTTGAACTGACCCCCGTGGAGTTTGCCCTCTTGGATCCGCAGGCGACTGGGTCGTAAACGTATGTGAAGACAATTGGTATCTTGCTTGTCTCCTTTGCCGCAGTGGTTGCCGCGCCGGCTCCGTAGGCGACTATCACGTCCGCCTGGATCCCGATGAATTTCCTCACGCTGTTTGTCCAGGACATCGGGTCGGGGTTGGGCGTCTGGACGTATACCGAGACCTTGCCCTGGCCGAATCCTGCCCTGGCCAGGGTTGCCGTAAATGCCTTCTGGGCCTCCTGGTAGCGCGGCAGGTCTCCGGAGAATACCACGCCGACGGTCTTCTGGGCCGCAAGGGCGCCGGTAACGCAAAAACAAGCCGCCATAAGCAGAAAAAGAAAAAAGAAGATGGCTTTTCTAAGAGGCATTGCTCCCTCCTACCATTTTTTGGTCGCCAGCATCATAACTGTCTGTGCCGTGCCGTTCTGAGGCCCGTCCTGGGGCTTGTTCTTGAAATCGACATAGTTGTTTATCCCGTAAGTAGCCGATAATCCCCAGCCCTTGTGCAGGGCGTACTTTGCCGTCATGCTGCCGCCGGTCTCCCTCTCGGCAAGGTCCGCAAGCTCCCCCAGACCGGTGGTAGTGTATGCCCCGGCGGTCTCGACAATCCTGAACTCGCCGCTTCCGAAGCTCTGGTGGAACTCCGCATCCAGCACGAGCGGGATAACGGCGAAGGCGTAATCGCCGGAGATGGAGTAGACATGGGACTGGTCGGCATATGGAGCGCGCTCGACCGGAAGACGCGGGTTGGGCGCAGGCTCAGAGGCAGGACGGGCGAGCATGATATCCCTCTTAAGGTTGTAGCGGAAATAGTCGTAGTTCACGGACATCGTAAACGGCCCGCCAGGCGTCCATACCAGGCCGACGCCGGGGTTGTTGTAATTGGAATGCATCTCCGAGGTGTCGTTGTCGTTCACAGTTAGCCTGTAATGCGCGTTCGCGCTTAATTCCGGCATCGGTACAATATTCGCATCCACGCGCGCCTTGTAGGAATTCTTCGGGTTTACAGGATAAGCGGGCTCTCCGGTGTATGTATATTCCACGCCGCCTCTGAAGTTTATCCACCTGGCCGGGTCGGAAGTTACCCCCGCCGTTATTTTATGGATATTCTGCTGAGATGGTATGCTCTGGTACGGGATTACAGGGGATCCGTTGGCTATCGTTGCATTCCATATCGATGCGTTGTATCTCTGGAGGTTCTCGTAGGAGTATTCTACGTTGAAAGCGAGCATGTTTACCGGGTTATACCGGACGGACAGCTCGGCCCTGTTTGACCTGTAGCTTATGGGAGATGTCGGCGTAACCGTGGAAATGGGAATCGCGGGGGGCGTAACTGTCCCAGCCGGGACGGCCTGGACCGTCTCGTCCGTCCAGTTGCCCCGGTAGCGTATCGCAACCGTCAGGCCGTTTGCCGGTATCAGGACAACGTCGCCGTACGCCCGCCGGTATTTAAGATCCGCCTGCGAGTGTTCGTTCCTGCGCTCGCCGTTTATGAACGTGCTGTCGGCAACAATCCTGCCGGTGTAGTCCGTATGAAGTTTTACGGTATCGAGGTTGTCGTCGTACTGCGGCACGTGGCTCGGATAAAGACCGCGTTCAAGGATTGGGATTTCCACCTCACCATGCGGGTCGAAGGTCTTTGCCGTATGGCTGTATTCCGCCTCCACGGGGCCGAAGTGTCCGTTTATACCCACGTCCAGCTTCGTGGTTACCCAGTCTATATCCCTTGCCAGGGATTCTTTAAAGTGATTGGATACAACCGGGTCTACCGCATTGTAGAACCTCGCCTGCATCGTGCCTTCCTTCTCGAAATGCCTCATTTTGACGAATACGTGATATGGTCTGTCCGGCCATTTCAGCACCAGGGAGAGCCTGTTGTCCCGGTCGTCGGTAAAATAATTCCCGCCGGGTTCGGTATCGAGGTATTTTACGCCGATAAGGCCGTAGTGGTTGTAATTGCGCCAGAGCGCCCACCCGGTATAATCGACCTTTACCATGTCCTTGTATGCGAAGGAAAAATTTGCATCCCAGCTCTTCGGGTTTACCCAGTCAAGGTTAGCCTCCCACCTCGTGGGCAGCGGGACATAGAGCATGTTGAACCCGCCAACGACGGATCCGTAGGGATATTCATACTCTGCGGCCTTCCTTGAGCCTTGCAGGTCGAAGAAATTATAGCCAAGCCATGCATTGCCTTCCGGCGGCAGAGAATAATCCGGGCTTCCCTGCGCGCCGTTGTCGGCCCCGTTCTGTCCCCCGTTCTGCGCCGAATTATCATCCGCGAATACCCTGCCGCCCATAAGGACAGCCGTGAGGACCAGCAGGGCGATCAATATGTTCTTCATAAAATCCCTCCTTTTGGTCCTAACGTGTGAAGGCGCCGCCGTTACCCAGGTCTGGGGTATCGGAACCGTGTATCTCAGTGTGGCAATCCGTGCATATCGTGCGCTGCTGCTGGTTGATGTTGTCCGTCACCTCGTGCTGGGCCTCGTGACACTGGTAGCAGAGGTAAGGCAGACGCACTTTAAGCAGGTGCTGATTAACCGAGCCGTGCGGACGATGGCAGTTCAGGCAGTTTTCCGTAACGTCGCCGTGCTCAAAGGCGAACGGCCCGGTCTTTTCCGCATGGCAGTTGCCGCAAAGCTCCTTCATGCTTCCGTCTTTCAGCATGTGCCTGTTGGGCGAACCCATCGGATCGTGGCAGTCCAGGCATGTTACGCGCCCTTCGTTGACGGGATGATGGTTCGGAAGTGAGAACTGGGCCTTTATCTCCGGGTGGCATTTATAGCACAGCGCCGCAACGTCCTTGCGGCCCACCTTCAGGTCCGTGCCCTTGTGTACGTTATGGCAGTCGAAACATGAGACGCCGGAAAGGTTGTGTTCGCTCGTGTTCCAGTAATGCAGGCCGAACGTGGCGTTTTGCGTATGACATTTCAAACAGATGAGAGACTGCGCCTGCTTCGGGAGGTGTTTCAGGTCGATAAAGGTGGAATAATCGCAGGTGGGCCTTCCGTTAACCACCTTTATGTTTGCGATTGCAAGGCTACCCGGGCCGTGGCATGACTCGCAGTTTACGAGCGGCAGTCCGGAATCGGAGCTTAACTGCGCCCCCATCGTCGAGGCGTCGAACCACTTCTTGAGCTGGTCGTGCGCATGACACTTGGCAAGACACGCCTGGTCGCCGACGTAATTTGCGTCCAGTCTTCCTACAATCAGTTTTTCGTACTCGCTTACCGGTATTATCGGTTCGTTTTCCTGCATACTGGCGCATCCCGCTACAACGGCGACCGCCGCCAGGAATACGGCCAGCAATGCGGCCCTTCCCCCTCCTCGGAACATCCTTCCCGCCTCCTTTTTGTTCTTAGAGCTTGTTAAGAGCTAAAAAAACTCGAACTCGCCTGTATTGCATATAAATTCACTTGCCTACGCCGAAAGCGCCCTTGACGTCTTTATCAGAATAAGCAGCCTTCCCCCGCCGCCTCCGGCCCTTCCGACTCCCTCTATAAACTCCGCCTCACTACCGTTTATCACCGACGGCGGCGGCTCTATGCCTTCCCTCGGCATGTCGGTCACGCCGGTTATGCTGTCAACCACCATCCCGCTCAGGGAGGTCCCGCCGTCCGAAACGACTATAATCCTCGTCCGGCGCGACGGCTTGATCTCGCCCAGGCCAAGGCGTTTCTTTACGTCGAAAACCGGAAGTATTATGCCCCGAAGCGAGATTATGCCAATTATATGCTCCGGCGAGCGCGGTACCTTTGTCGGCTTCCTCCACCTGATTATCTCTCTTGCCTCTTCCATCTTCAGCGCATACTCCTCTCCGGCGAGCATGAACGACAGGAGTTCGATTTTCTCAGGAAGCGCTGAGGGCGCGGAAACCGCTTCAACACCTGGCGCAGCGTTTGAAGCCTTCCCTGCCGGCGGAAGGGCGGCTTTGGCTTCTGACGGCGTAACGGCGCTATCGCCCTCTTCCGAAGCGGAATCAGCATCCGCCGCAGGCGTGGAAACGGCTTTTCCCATCCCTTGCGAAGCCTCCACGACCGTTTCAATATCCGCCGGAGGCGACAGGGGCGCGGCATCTTGAACCGACTCGGCTTCGGAACCATCCACGGACACAGAAGACTCTTCTTCCGGCTCCGGAACCGGGGAGATAATTTCTTCCGGCTGTATAATTCCCGTTCCGGCATCAGCCGTTGTTTCCCTGGATTTCTTCTTTTTCCGTGGAGCCCGCTTTTCCGCCTTCTTTACAGCGCCGGGCAGTGGCTGCAATGAAGATTCGGAAGGCTCCGCCGGCTTTGCCGCCCTGGCCTCTTTTGCCTCCCTGGCTTTTTTTCTTATTTCAAGCAAATCCATTTCTTAAGCCCTTATCCGAGAAACCCGAGGTCCCTGACCGCGTCCTCGACAAGCCCCGCGCCGACACTGCTCTCTCCTGCGCCGAAACCGGCAAGAAGCGCACCCGTGGCTATGGTGTTTATAAGCCTTGGCACGCCGCCGGAGCGGGCGTGTATAAGCTCGATTGCCTTATCGTCGAAAATCCTTTCGTCCCCGCCCGCCACCTTAAGCCGGTGCGTCAGGTAAAGCGCCGTCTCCCGGGCCGTCAGGGGCGGCAGGTGATATGCTATGCCTATCCTCTGCATAAGCGCCCTGTATGCCGGGCGCCTCAGCCTTTCCTTTATCTCCGTCTGGCCGACGAGCACAAGCGAGAGAAGGTTCGTATCGTCGAGCTGGTAGTTGGTGAGGAGCCTTATCTCCTCGAACGTGTCCTTGCCCGGTATCAGCTGCGCTTCGTCTATTATGATTACGGGGCACTGCCCCCTTTCATGGAACTGGTATAAAAATGAATTTATCTGCTCCACGAGGTCGGCCTTGTAGTGCATAGGCCTCTCGGCGCCGAGCTTCTTGGCCAGCGCCCGGAGGAACTGCGCCGGGGAAAGCCGAGGGTTCGTAATCAATACGGGCTTGAAAGAGCTGTCAAGGGAATCGATAAGCGCCCTTGTGAGGGTGGTCTTGCCGGAGCCGACCTCGCCCGTTAAAAGCGCCACCTCGCGCTCCTCCACGGCGTATTGAAGCCTCGCCAGCGCCTCGGCGTGAGAGCGGCTCATGTAAAGGAAGGCCGGGTCCGGCGTCTTGGAGAAGCATCTTGTCTTAAGTCCGTAGAACTCTTCGTACATAGTTTTTTACCGCGTCTGCCTTTTTTTGGTCGATTCGTTTATCAGGGACTCGAGGTCAAGGACGAGCACCACCTCATTGTCGCCAAGCTCCGTCGCCCCGGCAATGCCCGGCAGTTCCTTTAGCTTCTCTCCAAGGCTCTTTATGACCACCTCCTGCTGCCCGAGGAGCCTGTCAACCACAAAACCTATCCTGCGTTCTGCAAGGCCCGCCACGACGACGTAAATGAATTCCTGGCCTTCTTTCCTCGGAAGCTGGAATATGTCGTCGAGCCTAAGTAGAGGCAGGGTTTCGCCCCTCAGCGTTATCACCTCGCGCCGCTCGACGGAGTTCACCTTCTCCGGCTCGATCATCAGCGTCTCGGATACAGCCGAGAGCGGCATTGCGAATTTCTCCCCGCCGGACTCAACCATCAGCCCTTTTATTATGGCGAGGGTTATGGGCAGGGTTATGGTGATATTCGTTCCCCTCCCGATTTCGGTGTCGATGTCTATGATGCCGGACAGTTTTGCGACATTACGCTTGACTACATCCATACCCACGCCGCGCCCCGAGACCTCGCTTACTTCCTCTTTCGTCGAGAAACCCGGCAGGAATATAAGATCGAGCATCTCGCGCCTGGTGGGCGTCTCGGAAGGATCCGCAAGCCCCTTCTCGACGGCTTTGCGCCAGACCCTTTCCGGGTCTATGCCGCCGCCGTCGTCCTCGACGGATATGGCGACACGGTTCCCTTTAGGGTAGGCGTTCAGTCGTATCTTCCCGCGCGGCGGCTTGCCTCGCCTGGCCCTTTCCTGCGGAGACTCTATGCCGTGGTCTATGGCGTTTCTTATCAGGTGCATCAGGGGGTCCGATATTTCCTCAACCACGAGCTTGTCGAGCTCCGTGTCCTCTCCGAGCATCTCCATGCGTATATCCTTGCCCACCTCGGACGAGTATTTCCTTACCGCCTGCGAGAGCCTGGTGAATATCTGGCCGATAGGGACCATGCGGGCTTCGATGACCCCCTCCTGAAGCTCGGAAAGCTTCCTCTCGAGTCCGCGCGAGGCCTTGTACAGGTCTATCGCCATGCCCTGAAATCCCTGCACTGCGCGAAGGTCTTTTGAGAGCCGGGCGATGATGTTCTTGGAGAGCACTATCTCTCCGACTATGTTCATTATCCTGTCGAGCCGGGAGATGTCCACCCGTATCGTCCTGGAAAGGCTCCGCACCGTTTTCGCTTCCGGCTCCGCCTTCCTCTGCGCCGCCTTGTATTTAATTACCGAGACCAGGACGTCCGGCCCGGAGATTTCCGAGACGAATTTCTCGACAGGTTCCTTTGTCCCGACGAGTATATTGAACTCTATGCCGATCTCCGGGCCGGTTCCGGTGGTCGGCAGAGTGCTGATTATCTCGCCCATAACCTTCAGCCGGTCGTTCAGCGAGGTAAGGTCTTTGTCGAAGCTCGCAAGGTCGAAACGGGCCTTTATAAGAAGTATGGAATGTTTCGCCTTGACGTTTTCCCGGAGGCGGTGCTCCTCGTACTCTGTCAGCACCTTAAGTACCTGGGAGTCTATCTCTATCTCGTCCGTGATGTCCTTTGCATCCCGTCCATGCCCCCTGGAGAGCGCGTCCTCTATCATGGAGGATACGTCTGCGTAGTCGGAGCGTTCCTTCCCGCCACGGCTTATGTCCTCGGAGAGAATCTTGAGCCTGTCCAGCGCGGCGAATATCACGGAGGTTATGTCGTGCGAGATGGCCAGTTTGCCAAGGCGGAGGGCGTCGAGAAGAGATTCGAGCTGGTGGGAGAGTTGCGAGATGCCCTCGAAACCGAACATCCCCGAGAGGCCTTTCAAGGAATGGACTCCGCGGAATATCGCGTTGACGACATCCGGGTCCACCTCGCCGGACTCGGTCATCTCGTCCATGCGGGTAAGCTGCTGGCCCAGGTCTTCGAGGATGTCCTCGCTCTCGGCCAGGAATTCTCCCCTGGACTTGTCGTCCTTCCCTGCCATCCGAAATCCTCCTACTTCAGCACGTTCCTTACAAGCTCCTGAAGCTCGTTGCCCTTGAAGGGTTTTATAATATAACCTGACGCGCCGAGTTTCAGGCCGCGTTCCATATCCTCGTCGCTGCGCTCCGTGCTTACGATTATAAGCGGTATGTCCTTGTAGTCCGGGTGGCCCTTCACGAAGCTTATCAGTTCCAGCCCGTTAATATCGGGCATGTTTATGTCCGTAATGATAAGGTCGTATTTTCGCGCCGGCAGGTTTTTCAAGGCGTCGAAGCCGTTCGCGGCCTCGAACGTCGAAAAACCCGGCATCTGCTCGACGGTCGCCCGGATAAGTCCCCTCATGGCCCTCGAATCTTCCACTATAAGTACGGAATATGGCATTTAAGGATGTCTCCTCATGCTCTATGCCCGCTTTGTTCCGGGCTGATGGCGCCCCGACGAGAGCTGTTTTTCGAGATCTGAAATCCTCCGCTCCAGCAGCGCCTTTTCCATGGCAAGCCCCGCCTGGTGCACGAATATTTCCAGGCCGGAAATGCCGGGAATCGGCCTGTCTTCAGGCAGGTTATCGCCGTAAAGTATTGCGGCGACCCTGCCGTTGCTAATCATCGGCACCAGGAAATACCCTTTCGGCTCCCCGCCCAGTTCCTTTATGAGGTACATATCCCAGGCGCTGTCCGTAAAACAGCCTATCTTTGTCCGCTTGTCGCGTATCACATCCGAAAATATGGACGACTCCTTCACGGGGACTCTTATCTTCCTGACGCGCCTGTCCGGAGATTCGTCATGGAACTCCATGCCGAACTGCCCAAGCCCCCGTATCTCGTCCCTCGTAACCATGAAAAGCACCGCCCGGCTCACGAGTTCGCTTGCATACCTGAGTATCAGCAGCGTTATCTCCGCCGTGGCCGAAGGGAACCTGAGCTCCTCGAACATCGACTTAAGCTGGTTCAGTTCCCTGTCCTTGCCCGAAACGGCTCTTTCCTCAGCCGACGGAATGGAAGGCGCAACGCCCTGTTCCTGAAGGAACTGCGCGAACTCTGAGACCTTTGTCTTATCCTCCGGCGCCGGACTTTGTTCGACGCCGGAAGGCATGGAGGCCTTTCCCTTCTTTTCCCGCTTCTTCTCGTCCAGCACCCTTGCGCTCTCCATCAGGAGATACTCGGGACTCAGGCCGGCCTTAAGCAGGAAATCATGCGTTACGACTTCTATCTTGTCCGACACGGAGACGTTGCCCAGGTCGAAGTTGAAAAACCCGTCTTCCCATGCCAGGAGGGAGTAGACCATATTCTCTATCTGCTCCCTTATCGTCTCCTCCAGCACCTCCTGGGAAATCTCGCCCGTCTCAACGAGTATCTGGCCCAGTCGCTTGACGCCCTTCATATTCTTCTGGACGCCAAGCGCGCGGGTCAGGCCGTCTTCAGAGATATAGCCTTTCGAGATAAGTATATTGCCAAGCGTGTCGCGGATATCGTCCGTCGCGGCCTGAATTATCTGCCCGTTTTTAAAAACGACAACGGCGGAACCCTTCGTCTTGTTCTTCAGGATAAGGGTCCCTGTTTTTTTGCTCAGGCTTATAATCTGGAAGATATCTGCAAGCGCCAGGTCCTCCAGGCGTCCAACCAGGCTCATTCTGTCTCCAGCGCATTTTCCGAATCCGGGCGATTATAACACCTTAAATTAAACTTGTAAATACAATCATCAAACCCCTTATGTTTTCTTAGTTTATTATAAAAACTTTTTATACCGAAAATTCTTGACAGAGCCCGCCACTTGGATATATAAACTTCGGGTAGCTTATAATTCCATAATCGACAGAGGTAGAGATGAAAGAAGCGCCGCTTTTCATACATGGTTTTACCCTGGGGTCGTGGCACGTCCCCCCGTTTGTCGCCTATACCTGGCTTGTGATGGCCATCCTCATCGTCATCGCATTCATGGTGCGGGGCAGTCTCAAGCCCGTGCCGGGCAAGCTTCAGAATATAGTGGAGGCATTCGTCGGCGGCCTTCGTGATTTCACGACCACGACGATGGGCCCGAAGGGCATGGACTACTTCCCGCTCATTGCGACGGCGGGCGCGTTTATACTTCTCGCCAACATAATGGACGTTGTCCCCGGCTTCGAGTCACCCACGGACAACATAAACACCACCCTGGCCTGCGCAATAGTGGTCTTCGTTTCCACGCATTTCGTCGGCATACGCAAACACGGTTTCCACTACATAAAGCACTTCCTCGGGCCGGTCGCGTGGCTCGCCCCGGCGATGTTCTTCATAGAACTCATCGGACACCTTGCCCGTCCAATATCCCTCTCGCTTCGACTCTTCGGTAATATAAAGGGCGAGGACCTGGTCGTCGCCGTGCTTCTCCTGCTCGTGCCTCTGGCCGTCCCGTCCATAATGGTCGGGCTCCAGGTCTTCACAAGCTTCGTCCAGGCCTTCGTTTTCATACTCCTGACGATGCTCTATATCTCCGGCGCCGTCGAAGAGGCGCACTAAAGGGGGCCTGGGGGGTTATATTAAGGCGGGAATCCAGGTTTTAATATTTCATAAGGTTCCAGATATCCATCAATTAGGAAAGGAGGACATAACAAAATGAAGAAATCGCTTCTTCTCGTGCTCTTCAGCCTTATAGCAGTGGCAATCTCCGCGCCTGTCGCCTTGGCGGACCAGGCAGCGGCAGCGGCAACCGGCGGCGGCAGCAAGGGCGTGTACGGCCTTGTTGCGCTCGGCGCAGGCCTCGGAATCGGCTTTGCCGCGCTCGGCACCGGCATCGGTCAGGGTATCGCCGCCAACGGCGCCCTTTAGGGCATCTCCAGGAACCCAGGCGTTTCCGGCAAGATCATGACCACCATGATCATCGCCTTCGCCATGATCGAGTCCCTGGCCATCTACGCCCTGGTCGTTTCACTCATCCTGCTCTTCGTGAACCCCTACAAGATATTCTAAAGTGGGAAGGGGGCATAGTCAGCAAGAAAACCGGCGGACCCGGCTCGCACTTTGGCCGTTACCGTGCGGCATGGGTAGCAATGAAACCGGCAGATCCGAACTCTAAGGGTAAGCATACAGCCCCGCAAATCGCGGGGCTTTTTTATGGTCATTTTTATTGCCCGGG
>JAKAHE010000024.1 GCA_021815285.1 Nitrospirota bacterium | reverse complement strand
GTCGCCAAGGTCGAGTTGGGCCCAGTTTACCTGGAGCGCCGCCCCGACAGAGAGGTTCGGGAGTATCCTGTAGGCGAGGTTCGGGGAGAATTTCATTATCTGGAGGTCGGTCTTGATGTCCGCCCGGCCTGTGCCCGGCGCGGGGAAGCCGAAGGCGCCCTTGAGCTTTGAGTCCTTGTAGTCAACACCCAGGCCGCTCACGCCGTACGCGGCGAGGCCGAACCTCAAATCCGGGGTAATCGGCGTGTAGATACCGATGGCCGGAAAGGCGTATGGAAGCCCCTGGCCGCTTGCCGAATCGCCGTCAGAGGAAGTCGCCGGGCTGATTATTTTCCCAGTGACTCTCGGTACGAAAAGCGTCGCCGCGAAGTCCACCTCGGATGACTGGCAGGGGATGTAGCACATGGCGGCGGGGTTGCCGAAAACCGCCGTTATGGCGTCTTGCGGCGCGGCGGCGCCGACGCCGCCCATGGAGCGCGAAATTGCGCCGACGCCGATGATATTGTCGCCGTTTGTGGCGAAAGCGGGAACCGAGAAGCACAGCGCGGCCAGTACCGCCGCAAAAGCAAAAAACCTCCTCATCCTCTCCTCCCTTCGGTTATGGCCGTTTAAACAGCGCTGGAACCTCTCCCGCGCCGCCTTAACGGCCCATGTAAGCGTCCTGCTCCTTAATAAAATCAGACAAACAGCGGGATCTGCGCGCCCGCCGCGAACTCCAGGTACATCGCCGCGCCGCCGAAAGCCACCCCGTCGACGAAATCGGACTGTTTCATGCCGAAGAGGTCAATGGTCATCTGACAGGCGATCATCTTCACGTCCGACATCTGGCATATCTCGATTAATTTAGGTATCGGCAGGACGTTGTGCTTCTTCATCATGCCCTTCATCATCATCGTGGCCATCGAAGGCATACCGGGCAGAGTGCCCAGGAAGCCCTGGAAAAGCCCGGGCATACCGGCGTTGGCGTGCGGGAAGACCTTCAGGTTGTTCATCCTCTGCTTGTGTATTATGTTCAGGCCGTAGAACGTAAAGAATATCTGCGCCTCCATATCGAGCCCCGCGGCTGCGGAAGCCAGGATTAGCGGCGGATAGGCCATGTCGAGCGTTCCCTTGGAGGCTATTATGGCAATTTTTGAAATTTCTTCGGACATTTTGGAGACTCCTTCCGTGAAAGAACCGGTTAAAACAAAAACCTTCCCCAAGGCCTTCACGGGCCAAGAGAAAGGCTTCCCGGCCTTTCTGTTAAAGAAGCCTCCGTCATGAGAGGCGTGTTGAAATTATATCAACTCGGCTGCTGTGATTATCGACTGGGCGATTTTTTCCATAGAGACATTGGAGTCCCTGGATAGCTTCTGTATCCTCAGAAAGGCCTCTTCTTCGTTAAACGAGTTCCTTTTCATGAGGATGCCCTTCGCCCGCTCGACAATCTTCCTCACCCTGAGCGCTTCCTTGCAGTCCCCGACCTCTTCCCTCAGGGCCTGGCACTGCCTGAAACGCGATATTCCAAGTTCAACGGAGCCAAGCAGGTTCTCCCGCGTCAGGGGGCCGAAAAAATGGGCCGAAACGCCAAGCCCGTCGGCCCTTACGGCGTCGGAGAGCTGCGCGAAATTATAGTGCATCACTACTGGAACCGGGCGCTCGGAGATAAGCCTGTCAACAATTGCAAGAGGCTCTCCCTCGGGCAATTCCTGGCCGTCAAGCACTATGACGTCCGGGTCAGTCTTTCCCGCCGCAACCTGGGCGCCTTGCAGGTCGTGCGCGGCGAAAATCCTCGTATACCCTTCTTTTTTAAGCAACCCCGTAATCTTCCGGCACCGGGCCGGACTGCCGATAATCAGGAACTTTCGCGTCATTCTCACCTGCCTGGAACTTCAGACTGCAACGCTCTCGCTATAAGAGAAGTGTAACTTTTGTCACAGTCCGACACCAATATAATATTTTTGAACGATACTGTCAAGATTCTTTATTTCTGCGCAGTGCCCATATCCTGTATGTTTACATTTCCCATGTATGGAGAAAGCGACTGCCACAGCTCCGGCGCGTACTGGACGGCCTTGACAAATTCCGACTGCGCCAAAGGGGAAAGCCCTATTTCCATGTATCTCCTGCCGAGGTCGGCATGTATGTAGCCGTAGATGCTGACGGCCTTCGATTCGTCCAGGTCGAGGGCGAACTTCGGATATGGGAGTCCCCTTGTCACAAGGTAAGACCAGTCCCTGAAGTTTTCGTCGGCGAAGCGATTCTTCTCGAATTTACGATACGTTATCCCATACGGGTATACCTTGTAGGGCATGGATATTGAGTACCTCGATGAATAATCGAAGCAATACTGCCTGCCCGGGTTCAGGTCTATTATCTGTCTTATGATGTCAGGCGGGTCGCGGAAGTCCTCCGGGATCGACAGAAGCTGCGGAATCCCCACTACGCCGTTGTAGTTGCGGATCATGCGGTAATCCTTCAGCTGCGAAGGGTCTCCAAGCTCGGAGGACTCGCGGCTTATGCTCTCCAGGAACCACCGAAGCGGCAGATGGGGCGTATGGACGAGCAGGACGTCCGGACGCTTCCGTTCGACGTCCTGCAAATACCACATCGGGAAGGCACCGGAATCGCCCCAGGTGAAAAGCACGGAGAACTGTGGTGCGAAGTTAAGCTCCGCGTTGCCCATGTCGTACGCTACGAAATTGTGGCTCCTGTCGTTATCCCAGTAATGCGCCCTGAGCTCCGAGGCGGGATACAGTATAACCACCGCCGCTATGAGAGAGGCCAGTATCATGTTCTTCGGGCGTACCTTCAGGGCGGTGTAAATCGTGCCGCCCATGATTACGCAGAGGAAGATGTATACGGGGATGTAGAACTGCTGCAGCAGGAATATGTTCTCCTCAGGCGGGTTGCCGCCTATGATGACGGCGGCGACAAGGAGGACGGAGCCGAATACGAGTACGGTGAAATTGCGCCAGTCCCTCTTGAAATGGCCCCAGAGGCCGACGAGGATGATGGGAATGCCGGCCCATGTGAATTCCCGGACAAGATTGAAGCTCTGCAACTGGTCCCAGAAAAGGCTCCAGGACCTTTCCCCGCCGACGGTGGGATAACCCTCGCGGTTGTATATCCACTTGAACTGCTTCCAGTCCGTGCCCAGCCCCCAGTTTATAAGCGGCAGCCGTGAGGCCCGAAGCGGCACGTGCAGGTATATGGAGTGCCCCAGTCCGATGAAAAAGAGCATTATCAGTATGGTCTTGATATGGAGCCTTTTAAGAAGCGCCGCAGGGGACTTGGAAGAGCCCTTCTTCATGAGGTCCTTGAAGTCGTAGAACACGCTTCCGTCCACTATCAGGATGTAGAGTATGTAGACCGGTATCAGGATGAACTGTGATATATGAACGACCAGGGCGATGCCGAAGATGAACGCTATGGTGTAGAGATATGCGAGGGAGTGCCCTGCCTCGCCCTCCTCCAGCCGGGCGCGCCGCCAGCGTATGAGCAGCATGAGTATGCACGCCACCACGAAGGCGTTCAGGGTGTAGAACTTGGATACGACGGACCATGCCCAGAGGTTGTACGAGAACGCGAAGGCGAGCGCGGCGAGTATTCCGGCGATGTCGGCGAACGTAAGTTTTTTAAATAGAATGAACCCCTCGTTGTCCTTGTCGATTAACATTGCGCGGGTTATGTAGTAGATCATGACGGACGTCATGGAGGCGAAGAAGGACGACATGAGGTTCACGCGGAAGGCGACGTTCCCCAAGGGGAGGAACGTGAAGAGCTTGCCGAGGGTTACGTATACCGGGTAACCCGGCGGATGCGAGACGCCCAGGGTGTATGCGCCCGCTATCATCTCTCCGCTGTCGAAGAAAGAAAGCGTCGGCGCGATGGTCATAAGATAGACCAGCATGGTTACGAAGAAAATGAATAACGCTATCATTTTACTCCCCTCAGGCTTTCAGCCGATTTAAGACTCGATAGTGTGAGGTTCTCCCTCGACAGGCAGATTAACCCCACGATCACGACCGGTATGAATCCCATTGCCCACATGACGATGGCCAGAGCGCCCGCCTGTTCCTTCGGGATGTTGAATGCCGTGGTGAGGGTCAGCGCGACCGCCGCCTGGAACGGCCCTATGGATCCCGGCGTTGACGGCAGGGCCACGGCGACCGCGATCACGACAAACGTAAAGGCCGAGGCCCACACGCCTAGGTTCAGGCCGTCTCCTTTGAAGATTATATAAACGGGGATCCATAGAACTCCCCAATGGACTGCCGACAGAAGAATAATCGGTACGAGCAGACGCGGTCTTTTTATTACGCTTAAGCCGTGGACGAACTTTTCCACAAACTCCGTCGCCCTGTCCGCCAGTTTCGATGAATAGCGCCTTAAGAAGCCTCCGATGGTTTTTATAAATAAATCCTGCCTGCTTATGATCAGGCCCAGCATGACGACAATGACGGCGCCCATCGCCAGAGAAACCGTCCTCATCCAGCGTATCTTCTCCGCGTTCTGTCCGTTTGAGATGCTTGCGGGCATGAGCGCCAGGACTACGAGGAGCAGCACGAATACCGAGAGACTGTCGAAGACCCTCTCGACGACTATCGTAGCGAACGCGGAGCTTTTAGGGATGTTCTCACGCCTGCCGATTACATAGGCCCTTACAAACTCGCCCAGCCTCGCGGGCAGGAGGTTGTTCGCCATAAAGCCGACCATTGTCGCGGAATATAGATGGGAGAGCTTCACCCGCTCCTTTACCGGGGCCATCAAATAGCGCCACCTGAGCGCGCGGATTATGTAAATGGCGAGGTTAAAAATTACCGCCGCAGAAAGATACCAGGGATTGATTTTCTTCGCGGCTTCCCAGATGCCGGGCAGGTTGTCGGGTCCTATCCACCATACCATCCAGGCCAGAAGTCCTACACTTATGAGTATGCCGAGCCAGAACTTAAAACGCATTGTTTGCCTGTAGTGGCGCGTGATCTGTCATTGCGAGGAGCGAATGCGACGCGGCAATCCCAGAATTTTAAAAACAGAGATTGCTTCGCTGATGCTCGCAATGACAAATTGCATATTTTCGTTAGTAAAGCACCGACCTGACAAGCTCCAGGTCCTTCCTTATCTGCTCCTTGAGCTCTTCGGTGGACTTGAACTTGAACTCGTCCCTTACCCGCTTTATGAACTTCATCTTGAGGAATTTCCCGTAAAGATCGCCTGTGAAATCAAACAGATGCGCCTCGTAGGAGACGCTTGAATCCCCGAAGGTCGGATTGCTCCCGATGTTCGCCGCGCCCTTGTAGAGCTTTCCTTCCACCTCTAGCGTCACGGCGTAAACGCCCTCCTTCGG
This sequence comes from Nitrospirota bacterium, assembly GCA_021815285.1. Classification (GTDB taxonomy): domain Bacteria; phylum Nitrospirota; class JACRHJ01; order JACRHJ01; family JACRHJ01; genus JAKAHE01. Next base: position 9,562 of record JAKAHE010000024.1, on the reverse strand, counting down.
GGCGAGCTCGTTCGGCGTGGTGATATTCGCCGTCGGGAAGCCTATCTCCCGTCCGCGGGAGTGGCCGGAAATAACCGTCCCTTCAATGGAATAGGGTCTTCCCAGGAGTTTCGAGGCCAGGCAGACCTCGCCGTCCATTATGAGCTGTCGGATTTTTGTGGAGGATACTATTATCCCTTCCACCTTTACCGGGCCTACCACATGCACCTCGAAACCGTATCTTTTGCCAGCCTCACGGAGGAAATTTATATCTCCCTGCCTGTCCTTTCCGAAGGCGTAATCGTGCCCTACGTATACCGCTTTTGCGCCTATAGCGCCCGCCAGGACGTCCCGGACGAAGTCCTCCGGGTTCTGGGACGCGAACTCCGGCGTAAACTTGGCGCATATGACGGCGTCCATCCCCTCCGCCTCTATCCGCTCCATCTTCTCACGGAAAGTCGAGAGAAGTTTCGGAGAGCGGTGCGGTGCCAGGACCTTGAGGGGGTGCGGCTCGAAGGTAAAGGCCGCGGACGAACCTCCTGTCTCCAGCGCGCGGGCCACGACCTGCTTGAATATGGCCTGATGCCCCAGGTGGACTCCGTCGAAATTCCCCAGCGTAAGGACAGGGTTCGACAGCCCGCTTCTGGATACGTCTCCGAGGCTCCGGATAATTTTCATAAGAGTAAAATATTCGCACAGCGAGGCCTTCTTTGTCAACAGTTTTAGGGGGTTCAGCGGGCCTTTTCCTCTTGACAGCCGCTCCCCCGGACGGTAAGATACGATATTCTGCAAAGGAGGCGCTATTTTGAGGGTTGCAATAGGCTGCGACCACGGCGGAGTGGAACTGAAGGAGGGCATACTGGCGCTCCTCGGCTCTCTTGGTCTTGAAATAATCGACATGGGAACGGGGGACTGCTGTTCGGTAGACTATCCCGATTACGGCGCGAAGGTGGCCAGGGCGGTATCCGCCGGAGAGGTTGACAAAGGCATTCTCGTCTGCGGTACGGGGATAGGCATGTCCATAGTAGCCAACAAGTTCCCGGGCGTCAGGGCCGCGCTCTGCCACGACGCCTTCACGGCGAGGATGTCCCGCATGCACAACGACGCGAACATACTGGCCATCGGTGGCCGGGTTACGGGCCGCGAGGTCGCGCTCGACATGGTGAACATATGGCTTTCCACCCCCTTCGAGGGCGGGCGGCATCAAAAGAGGCTGGACAAGATATCGGATATAGAAAAATCGGCCCTTTCGGTATAAAATGGTAATGTAGCTGCCCGATTCATCGGGCGATTTTTGATTTTAACGAGGTTATATGATGCGTTCGCTTAAGGAATCGGACCCGGAAATCTGGCAGGCAATCGAAGACGAAAAGAGGCGCGAGGGTGAGAAGATTGTCCTCATCGCTTCGGAGAACTACGCCTCCCAGGCCGTCCTGGAGGCCCAGGGGTCCGTTCTTACCAATAAATACGCGGAAGGCTATCCGGCAAAGCGCTACTACGGCGGGTGCGAGTTCGCCGACGTCATAGAAGACCTGGCGATACGGCGGGCGAAGGAGCTTTTCGGGGTCGAACACGTGAATGTCCAGCCGCACTCCGGCTCCCAGGCCAATATGGCTGTATATTTCGCCGCCCTCGAACCGGGGGACACCATCCTCGGAATGAAGCTCACCCACGGGGGACACCTGACCCACGGGGCCTCCGCCAGTTTCTCTGGTAAATTATATAAGTCAATAAGTTATGGCGTCAGGAGGGACAACGGTCATATAGATTATGACGAGGTGGAGGCCCTGGCCAAGGAACACAGACCGAAAATGATTGTCGTCGGGGCCTCGGCATACCCCAGGATAATAGACTTCAAGAGGTTCCGGGAGATTGCCGACATTGTCGGCGCGTATCTCATGGCCGACATGGCCCACATAGCCGGCCTTGTCGCCGGAGGGGTGCATCCCTCCCCGGTTCCGTATGCACATTTTGTTACAAGCACCACGCACAAGACACTTCGCGGCCCCAGGGGCGGCATGATTATATGCAACGACGCGGAACTTGCCAAAAAAATAGACCATGTAATCTTCCCCGGTATCCAGGGCGGGCCGCTGATGCATGTAATAGCCGCGAAGGCCGTGGCATTCCGGGAGGCCTCCGAGCCTGAGTTCAGGGCATACCAGGCCCAGGTCGTCAGGAACGCCTCCACGCTTGCGGAAGAACTTGTCGCCCGCGGTTTCGACCTTGTCTCCGGCGGGACGGACAATCACCTCATGCTCGTTGACCTTACGAACAAGGGCGTAACCGGCAGAGAGGCCGAGGCGGCGCTCGACCTTGCCGGTATAACCGTGAACAAGAACGGCATCCCGTTCGACCTGAAGCCCCCGACGGTAACATCCGGCATAAGAATAGGCACTCCGATAGTTACGACGCGCGGCATGAAGGAGCCGGAGATGGCCGAGATTGCCGATATGATAGCCTCCGTAATACACGACATCAACGACGCCGGGAACCTCGATAGAGTCCGCGAGCGCGCACGGGCGCTCTGCTCCCAGTTCCCGGTCTACGAGCAACACGGGGCCAGCGCATTATGACCCGCCCAAGTTGGGACGAATACTTCATGGAGATTGCGCACCTGGTGAAAACGCGCTCGACCTGTCTCCGCAGGCAGGTAGGCGCGGTGGTCGCCAAGGACAAGAACATACTGGCAACCGGGTACAATGGCGCTCCTTCCGGGGTTAAACATTGTCAAGTGACGGGATGTCTGCGTGATCAGCTCAAAATACCTTCCGGTGAAAACCACGAGTTATGCCGTGGAATACATGCCGAGCAGAATGCCATAATCCAGGCGGCCAAGCACGGCACGGCCATCAATGGAGCGACCCTGTATTGCACCGTCCTCCCTTGTTTTATTTGCGCGAAGATGATTATTAACGCCGGGATAGTCAGGATTGTCGTGGAAGGTTTCTACTCCGACAAATTTACCGCAGAAAGAAAGATTACCTTCAGCGAAGAGATGCTCTCCGAGGCGGGTGTCGTCATCGAGCAGTTCAAGGCCGGAAGCCCCGTCCCGTAGGGCCGCGTTGACCGCCTCAGGTTTAAAAATCCTTGACAAACACCCTTATAATCTGCATAATCGTGAGGTTTTTTTCTCAAATTCTTTCACCCCGCGCCCTTGACGGTAGAGGGGCAAGGGAAATGGCGAGATTATGAAATGCCCTTTCTGCGGACATATCGAAGACAAGGTGGTTGATTCCCGGCTCTCCACCGACGGCGAGGCCATCAGGCGCAGGCGCGAGTGCGAGAAGTGCGGCAAGCGCTTCACGAGCTACGAGCGCGTCGAGGAGATCATGCCGATGGTGGTCAAGAAGGACGGAAGAAGGGAGCCTTACGACCGCCAGAAAATCCTGGGCGGCCTCAAGAAGGCCTGCGAAAAGAGGCCTATTTCCATCCAGGCGCTTGAGAGCACGGTCGATGAGATAGAGAAGAAGCTCCTCGAGGGCGCGCAGAAAGAAGTCCAGGCTAGCCAGATAGGCGAGGAGATAATGAAACACCTCCAGGAACTGGACAAGGTCGCGTATGTCCGCTTCGCCTCGGTATACAGGGATTTCAAGGACATAAACGAGTTCGTGAAGGAGCTGACCGACCTCCTGGGGCCGGAGAAGAAGGGCAGGAAGTAACGGCAGAAAATGCTCGTCATTCCCGCCACGGCTTTATACATACCGGGGCAGGCTCCAGCGGGAATCCGGCGACGTTGGGTTTTTAAAGAAAAAGTCACTGGGCCCCCGTTTTCACGGGGGTGTCAGTCTTTCTTGACAATTTATTTTAATTATGCGCATCACCAGTTTTAAAGGCGGGGTTCATCCCCCCGACAACAAAAAAGCGACCGCGTCCCTCCCGATTGTCGATGCGAAGCTCCCGGAGCGCGTTGTAATACCCATGTCCATGCATATCGGCGCGCCCGCGAAGCCCGTCGTAGGCGTGGGCGATGCCGTCAAGAAGGGCCAGAAGATAGGCGAGGCGCAAGGCGCGGTCTCGGTTCCCGTCCACGCCTCCATATCCGGCAAGGTCATAGCCGTCGGGAATTTCCCGTCTCCGATGGGAGCGGACGCCCAGGCGGTGGTCATAGAGTCGGACGGCAAGGACGAATGGGCGGACGACCTCACAGGGCATGAAGATTACCTCTCCTTAAATCCCGACGTCCTGCGCAATATCATAAAGGAAGCCGGCATTGTCGGCATGGGCGGCGCGACGTTCCCGGCGCACGTCAAGCTCTCCCCGCCGAAGGAAAAGAAGATAAAATACGCCATCTTGAACGGCGCGGAGTGCGAGCCGTATCTTACGGCTGACGCCCGGCTGATGGAGGAGATTCCGGGCGATATTATCGAGGGCCTGAAGATTATAATGACAATCCTCCGGGTGACGGATGGTTTTGTCGGCATAGAGGACAACAAAAAAGCCGCCATAAAGGCCATGACCGCGGAAGCGGGGAAGGTGGCCTGCGAGCTTGTGGTGGATACATATTACGAGCGGGACGGCATTCAGTATGATGTCCCGAAAGGGTGCAGGATGGGAGTCAGGGTTGTCCCGCTCCCGGTTAAATATCCGCAAGGTTCCGAAAAGCAGTTGATTAAAGCCGTAACGGGCCTCGAGGTCCCGCCGGGACACCTCCCGATGGATGTCGGAGCGGTTGTCCAGAACGTCGCCACGGCGGCGGCGATATATCAGGCCGTGCGTTTCGGAAGGCCGCTAATCGAGCGCGTTCTTACCGTTACCGGTCCCGGGATAAACGAGCCGAAGAACCTGCGGGTGCGCATCGGGACGCTCTTCGAGGACATAATTTCCCAGTGCGGCGGAATAAACAGGAAAGCCGCTAAGGTCGTCATGGGCGGGCCCATGATGGGCGTGGCGCAGGCGTCTTTGGGCGTGCCGGTCATAAAGGGCGCTTCCGGGATAGTCGCGCTCTCGGAAAAAGAAGCGGTAAACGTCATGGATTTCGGCCCCTGCATACGCTGCGGACGGTGCATAGACGTCTGTCCAATGGGCCTGAACCCGAGCGTCCTGGGCCAGCTTATCGAGAAAGGGCGCTTCGAGGAGGCGAAGGAATACGGGCTTATGGACTGTTTCGAGTGCGGCTCGTGCTCGTTCGTCTGCCCGTCTGGAAGGCCGATGGTCCAGTTCATAAAATGGGCCAAGCGGGAACTGGCAAAGAAGAAGGCAAAGGCGTCGTAAAAAAGTAACCGACTGTCATTCCCGCGGAAGCGGGAATCCAGGTTTTCGCGGGGCCAGGCTCATGGGCGGCCGTTCTTTTAGGCGCGCCGAGGGCGCGCGCCCTGCAAAACCGTCGGGCCCCGTTTTCATGAGGGTGACAGATTATCGATCTTTCGCTCTATTATAACTTAAAATGGACACCGAAAAAAATCCTCAGGAGGCGGGGCTTTTTCGCGCCTCGGTAGGCCCGCACATCAGTTCGGGCGAGAGTGTGCCGCATATAATGTGGACGGTCTCGGCGGCTCTGATGCCTGCGGCGGGGCTTTCCGTATATTATTTCGGATTAAGGGCTCTTTTAATACTCGTCGTTTCCATGGTCTCCTCGGTGGCCTTCGAGGCGCTGACCCAGAAGCTCACGGGCGCAAAGATTACCGCAGGCGATGGAAGCGCGCTCCTCACCGGCCTTCTTCTTGGCATGAACCTGCCCGCATCGGTTCCATTTTACCTTCCCATAATAGGTTCCGCAGTCGCCATAATAATCACAAAACAGCTCTTCGGCGGCCTCGGCTACAATATTTTCAACCCCGCCCTCATCGGACGCGCCTTCCTCATGGCCTCCTTTCCGAGGTTCATGACGACCTGGCTCGTCCCGCACGGCTCGCTTTCGCTTGCAAGGCCCGACGCCGTCACCGGAGCCACGCCCCTTGGCATCCTCAAGGAGGAAGGCTACGACAAGCTGCTGTCCCATTTTGCCGGCAGACACGACATGTACGTCCAGCTCCTGCTCGGACACAGGGGCGGAGCGATGGGCGAAACGGGCGTAATCGCTCTTCTTTTCGGCGCGGCATACCTGCTCTACAAGGGTTATATAACATGGCACATACCCGTAACATTTATTGCGACAGTGGCGGTCCTGACCGCCGTGTTCGGGGGAGACCCGTGGCTTGCCATACTATCCGGCGGGCTGGTATTGGGCGCGTTTTTCATGGCTACGGACTACGTTACCGTCCCGCAGCTGAAGAAGGCCCAGGTGGCATTCGGCCTGGGGTGCGGAATAATTACGGTGCTTATAAGGCTTGAGGGCGGTTATCCCGAAGGCGTCTGCTATGCGATACTCCTCATGAACTGCTTCACCCCGCTTCTCGACAGGGCGTTCAAGGCGAAGAAGTTCGGAGAGGCGCCGGTGAAGTAGTATGGGCAACAAGGACATCATAAAAATAACCCTGAACCTCGTAGCCATCTGCGCGCTCGCGGGCGTGATACTCTCCGTCACCTGGACAATCACTAACCCGGTAAAGCTTGAGAAAGAGGCCGAGGAGCTCCAGGCGGCGCTGAAGGGACTCATCCCGCAGGCGGACGCCATAAACAAGGCGGCGACATTCGTCTCCGCGGGCGGCAAGGAGGGGACGATATACAAGGCCGTGAAGGGTGGAAAGCCGATAGGCTATGTCGTCTCGGCATATACGAAGGGTTATTCGAGTTTTATAAAGATGCTGGTCGCAGTGGACACTGACTACAGGATCATCGGCATACAGATACTCTCGGAGCAGGAGACGCCGGGACTGGGCGATAACGTGGACAAGAAGTGGTTCAAGGACCAGTTCAGGGGTAAGACGGAAGACCATCTTGTCGTGATAAAGGGCGAGACGAATACGGATATTCAGGCCATCTCCGGCGCGACCATATCGTCCCGCGCGGTAACGAACGGCGTGAAGGCGGCGGTCGAGGCGCTCCGGGCGGAGAGGGCGAAGGACAAGGCGCTGTAACATAAAGAGGCCTGTCATTGCGAGCGGCGGCGAAGCAATCTCAGCTTTTAAAATAAACCTGAGATTGCCGCGTCGCATCCGCTCCTCGCAATGACGCTTATCGCGTGAGGACGGGAAAATAATATGGCTGTGTCCTACAAAAAACTTATCTTGAACGGCATATTCTCGGAGAACCCGGTCTTCCGGCTCGCGCTGTCGCTCTGCCCGGCGGTGGCCGTCACGACCTCGGTAAGGAACGGATTTCTTATGGGAATCGCCGTTCTTTGCGTTATGACGATGGTGAACATCACGGTCTCAATCCTCCGGAACCTTATAAACCCTAAAGTCCGTATCCCCGCGTATATATTGATAATCGCAACGTACGTGAGCATCACGGACATGGTCATGTCCGCGTACTCGCGCGCGGCCTACAAGGAGATGGGGTTATACATCCAGCTTATCGTCGTCTTTGCGATAATCATTTCCCGCGCGGAACTCTTCGCAAGCAAGAACAAGGTACTGCCGTCCGCCGTTGACGGATTCGGGATGGGGCTCGGTTTCCTTGGCGCGCTCGTGCTCGTGGGCGCGGTAAGAGAACTGATCGGCAAGGGGAGCATAGCGGGTATTCACCTGACAGGCGGAAATCCCTTGCTTATAATGGTGTTGCCGACTGGCGGCTTCTTCGTCATAGGGCTTCTGATGGGACTTTTCAACTGGATTGACCAGAAGTATTATGGCGGCAGACCCGGCGGAGTCGGCGGGGGACATCACTGATATGTTCAAGGACCTTTTCACGATATTCATAGCGTCGGCAATCATAAACAACTTCGTGTTCACGCGATACCTGGGGCTTTGCATTTTCTTCGGCGTTTCGAAGAAGATGGAAACGGCTCTCGGCATGAGCATGACCTTTACCGCCGTCATGGTCATATCCGCCGCACTCTCATGGCTCGTATACAACCTCGTCATGCTTCCGTTGCATATTGAATTTCTCAGGATTGTTCTCTTCATAGGCATCGTCGCGGGGTTCGTGCAGTTCGCCGATACCATGCTCAAGAAGCTGAACCCGACGCTTTATTACAAGCTGGGGATATATCTCGTCCTTATTACCACTAATTGCATTATCCTTGCCGTGCCAGTGATAAACTCGGACGAAAAATATAATTTTTTACAGAGCGTTACTCTGGGCCTGGGCTCCGGAGCCGGGTTCTCGCTCGCGCTTATAATCATGGCGAGCATACGCGAGCGCCTGGAGCTTGCAAACGTCCCGAAACCCTTCCAGGGAATGCCTATAGCGTTTATAGTAACCGGGCTTATCGCCCTGGCGTTCCTCGGGTTCTCGGGGTTGATAACTATTTAATCAGTAGAAATTACTACCAATTAATGCTAAGATTATCTGTCAACTTTGGCGGGAATGGCGTTTTTCCTCCCTCTCCCTTCGACGGGAGAGGGCCTGGGAGAGGGTGAATTGCAACAGGCTGTACTACATCCCGATTTATTGAACGTGGTTTTGAAAAGCCTCGCCTTCATGGGCGGCATCGGCGCGGTATTCGGCCTGGGCCTGGCCTACGCGGCCAAAAAATTCGCCGTGAAGACGGACCCGAAGGTGCAGGCCGTGCGGGATGTCCTGCCCGGCGCTAACTGCGGCGCGTGCGGGTTCGCCGGGTGCCAGGGCTATGCCGAGGCCGTCGTGGGCGATCCGAAGGTCTCGCCTGGGCTTTGCACGCCCGGAAAGGCAGACGTCGCCGCCCTCGTGGCGAAGATTACCGGCAAGGCCGCGCCGGAGGTGATACCGATGGTAGCGACGGTATTCTGCCGGGGCGACGAATGCAAGGCCGGCAGGCGGTTCCGATACGAGGGCGTGAGGGACTGTCGGGCGGCGATACTCGTCGCCGGGGGGGACAAGACCTGCGTTTACGGATGCCTGGGCTACGGCACATGCGAGAATGCCTGCCCGTTCCGCGCGATAAGCATGGGGGCTGACAAACTGCCCGTAATCGACCGCGACAAATGCACAGCCTGCGGCGTATGCGTCGCGGCCTGTCCGAAGAGCATTATACACCTTACGCCCTCGGCGAAGAAGGTTCACATACTTTGCAGCTCGCACGACAAAGGCCCGGCGGTAAAGAAGGCGTGCGAGATAGGCTGCATCGGCTGCGGACTGTGCTCGAAAGGCTGTCCTGAGGGCGCAATCTCCATGGACAACAACCTCGCCGTCATCGACTACGCACTATGCACGCACTGCGAGACGTGCGTGCTCCTCTGCCCGCAGAGGACGATTAAGGACATGCTCGACCCCGCGAAGGAGCAGGCCGAACGCATAAAACTCCCGAAAAAGGAGCCGCAGGCAAGAGCCGCCGGCGAGAGATAAAAAGATCCGTTCCAATCGTTCCCGTCAATTCTTACTTCCGAAATATTCATGCCCAATACCCCTGTTTTGGGGATAGCCCTTAATCAGTTGATTTTTTGCCGAAGGCGGGTTATTATAAACTGCAATTAGAGTTATCAGTATTACCCCACCGAGGAGGCCGCTTTTGAGAAAGACATTCGTTCTGGATACAAACGTCCTGCTTCACGACCCGAACTCCATTTTCTCATTCAAGGACAACGACGTTATAATACCGATTGTCGTCATAGAGGAGCTT